>NZ_JBEOPO010000012.1:0-117180 GCF_040310145.1 Shewanella sp. S1-49-MNA-CIBAN-0167
GCCGATACACTCGGTGATACAATTAATGATAACTTTCAGAAATTAAAACCTGCAGTTTGAATTCACTTGAGTATATATGTAAAATATATGAATAACTACTGATTTAGATATGAACTAATAAGTAACGAATATGAAAGATTATGAATACCAATATTTAACATGACCTAAAGCATTCTGGCTCTGTTGATGAGATTTTAATTCCATTGACGATGAACAATATAATAGTCGACACCTATAGGGCTTACCTTGCATTAATATATTCACCCAAAAATAAAGCATTCTAGAATTTAGCTTGTGATCTTCATCATCGGATTTCGATTCTATCAATAGCCGCTTCGGCTATTTTCACTGTTGAAAACCTCCGCCACTGAGTAGATTGGTGGTTATCAACAATGGTTACCAGCATTGGTCTTAATATCATTGCTCATAAAAATAGTGGAATTTCATCATGGCATTACAAGATAATATTGTTCAAATAGTCAGCCACCCTCAACTTTCTCCTAAGCAAAAATCGAATTATTTGGCATTAGAAGCTGAAAACAGCCTGCCTTATGTGGCGGTATCTGAGCAGGTTAATAATGCGATGACGGACGGCATTATCTGCGATATGTTTGAAGGCCATGCGCCGTTTAAGCCGCGTTATGTGTTACCCGATTATGCTAAATACCTTCAGCAAGGCTCCGAGTATTTGGAATTAGCGCCAGCTGAAGATTTTGATGACGCCTTAAATGCATTAACCATTCTTTATCACCATGTGCCGTCGGTGACCAATATTCCGGTGTACTTAGGCCAATTGGATGGGTTATTAATGCCTTTTACCCTAGGGCTTGATAATGATGCAATCTATCGCAAACTAAAACGCTTTTGGATTTTACTTGATAGAACCTTACCCGATGCGTTTATGCATGTGAATATAGGTCCGACCGATAATATTATTTGTCGGACCATATTGCGAATTGATGCCGAGTTACAGCAAATTGCACCTAATTTAACCTTTATGTACGACCCCGCCGTCACCCCAGATGATTTATTACTGCTCGCCACCACCAATATTTGTCAGTGCAGTAAACCTCACATTGCTAATTACCCATTACATGCCGAAACGTTCGATGAGCGGGGTTTTGGGATTGTCAGTTGCTATAACGCTTTACCATTAGCTGGCGGCGCCAATACCTTAGTACGACTTAACCTTAAGCAAGTTGCCATCAAAGCCACCAGCATTGCTGATTTTTTTGAGCAAACGTTAACTCATTATTGTCAGCTCACGTATGAGCTTATTGAAGCGCGTTCGGCCTTTTTACATCAACAATCACATTTTTTTGATAGTTTTTTAGTTAAAGAACAGCTCATTGATGAGTCACGGTTTGCACCAATGTTTGGGATTTATGGTATGGCTGAAGCGGTCAATATTTTACAAGCCTTGCCCACGCGTGGTTTAGCCGACGTAGGATCCACAAACAGTGTTAATCAATCCGGTAACGGTTATGGACACGAGCTTGAAGCAAATGAACTCGGACTGAGGATCTCTGCCGCATTAGATAAAATTGTCAAATCGACGCCGGTGACCTATGGCTACAAAGGCCGAGCATTATTACATTCTCAAAGCGGTATTAGTCTGGATAAAGGCGTAACCCCAGGGGTTCGTATTCCCTATGGTACAGAGCCCGATCCCATTAGCCATATTCAAGCATTAGCGAAACATCATCAGTATTATACCGCTGGGATTAGCGATATTCTCACCATAGATGAAACTGTAAAATCTAATCCTCAAGCTATGTTCCAACTCTGTAAAGGCGCTCTTAGCTCAGGTTTTAGAGAGTTTACCGCCAATGTTGCTAATAATGATTTAGTCCGCGTGACTGGCTATATGGTAAAACGTTCAGACATTGAGACGTTTAAGCAATGTGGCTCGCGTACCAACACCACGGGCTTAGCCGCCGAGGCTGCTACCAATACAGGGATATTACAGCGCCAAGCTCGGGTGATTGCTCACGAACAGTCGCCTCTTGTTTATGAGTAAACACGCCATTGTAAGCCAAATATTGCCGTTTTCATGTGTCGATGGGCCTGGCAGTAGATTGGTAATTTTCCTGCAAGGCTGCAATTATCAATGCAAAAACTGCCATAATCCTCACACGATAAGCTTGTGTGATGCTTGTGGCGATTGTGTTGAACATTGCCCTGAGCAAGCACTGACACTCATGGCGTCACAAGACGCTCTTTCATATGACATAGCGTTGCAAGGTGCTGTGGTAAAGGAGAAGTCGCATATAGTGTGGAACAGCTCGCTGTGCAGTCAATGTGATACATGTCTTGCGGTATGCCCTAAACAGTCAACGCCCAAAACGTCCAATTATACCATTGAGCAAATGCTTGAGGTCATTAGCAGTCAACGGCATTTTATTGATGGTATTACGGTCAGCGGCGGTGAAGCCAGCCTGCAATTACCTTTTGTCATTGAGCTGTTTAAGGCGATTAAGTCATCTGAGCACTTATCACATCTTAATTGCATGATCGACACCAATGGCAGTTTACCTCCAACGGGTTGGCATAAGTTGCTGCCTTTTTTAGATGGCGCTATGGTTGATTTAAAAGCATGGCAACAAGATACCCACCATTACATCACCGGCCGTGATAATCATCCGGTATTTAAATCCATTGAGTTACTTGCTCAGCATCATAAGCTTTATGAAGTGAGACTGTTACACATTCCTGGGATCACAGATTATGATGTGGAGATTAACGCCCTAGCGACATATTTACAGCAGCTACCCAGCGATACCCGAGTTAAGTTAAATGCGTTTCACCATCACGGTGTCGGACAAGTTGCTTCGACATGGCCGCAATGCACCCAAGCCGATATCGAAGCCTTAGCGTCTCAACTTACCCAGCGAGGCGTAAGCAATATCGCCTTGCCGGCCTTGTACATTTAATGTAACTGAGTACATTCAATTTAATTAATTTAACTAAGCGCATTTAATTCAGCTTAGCGACTGCACAGCAATATTTGCTCATACAACCAGCGGTGCGCAGGGTCGTTCATACTCTGGCGATGCCAAACAAGACTATAAGCCACTTTGCCGTAATCTATGGGTAATGTTTTAATGATCAATCCTTGGGCTTGTTTGGCCATTGACGCCCAGCGGCGCGAGCACGTAAATAGCAGTTCACTGTGATGGCACATTAGCGCTGCACTGCCAAAGTCTGCCACCGAAATGGGTACGGCGCGCTTTTTGGATTGCTGAGCCAGCAAAATATCAAAATACGGCGTGCTTAGGTCGGTATCTGTGATGCCGATGTGACTAAAATGCAAATAGTCATCGAGGCTGATGTCTTGCTGCAAAGCTAATGGGTGTGATGAATTCATTAAGCAAACCATCTCATCATTTATCAAGGTTTCCCATTTTAAGTCTTCGTCTATATTAGTCGGTTGACTTAGATCATGGGGTAAAATGATAAAATCTAACGATCCCTTTAGTAGCCCGTCAAAACCAATATTGTCTTTACTGTAAATATCTAAATGGATATTGGGCGCCAAATTGAGAATATGAGCGCTTATTTTGGCGGCCAGCAGTTCAAAGGTGCTTTCTCGCATGGCGAGTGAAAATCGCCCCTGATAATCGGCAGGACTAAACACATCTTGGCTCATGATATGGTTTATATCATTGATCATTTGCTGCACGCTTGGGCCTAACCTTCGCGCTAAGGGGGTGGCGATAAGTGAGTTGCCATGTCGATAGAATAATTCATCATTCAGGCTTTCTCTTAACTGACTCAAGGTTTTACTGACCGACGATGGGCTTAAGCATAACCGTTCTGCACTGGCGGTTACACTGAGGGTATCAAGCATCACATGTAAAGTGATTAAATGTTTCATGCTGATACGGGAAAGTTTAGCCAAATCCATTAGCGTATTGCCCCTGATAAGTGGTGCATTTGTTTGCAAAATATAAACGTAAATTAGCCTGCAGTATAGGCTACACAACCACAATCAAGACCCGCTTCACATTGCTAACTGATATGGTTTACATTTCATCCAGAAGACGGGTTAGATCTTCAGCAACAGCCGAACGTTTCAGTCATAGCGGTTGAAATAAGCGTTTTTGTATTACCCATAAAAAACTTCCTCTCAGACAAGTCCGAGAGGAAGTTAAATGAAGCACACTTTCTACACGTTAAGCTAGCGTATTTCTCTAACTAATATAGCTTTGACCAGCATAGACAATGAAGTGACGAAGGGCTAACACCCCGGTCAAACTACAACATGCCACGGTCAACATTAAGGCTTTACTGTGGCGAGCGCTCGAAGGTAATAGCATTGCCAATAATGGAATAGCGAAGCCAATTCCAACCACCCCAATCCAAAACACGCTTGCCCAAATACCGGTATTTAACGATGCTAACGCAGTAGCGGCTGAACCGCCAGTGAAATAGAGTGCGCTAAACAGCATCACTAGAAACATCATTTCAGCAATGATAACCGGTAACTCAATGCGGTGCATTTTGGCAACTTCAGGGCTATGGGTATCGGTGTTAAACATCAATAACGCCACCACAAGGTTAGCAGCTGCTCCTGCTGATAATCCCGACACTAAAAATAGTGCAGGTAATACCGCAGTGTTGAGCATTGGATAAGCATTCATCGCCGAGATTAAAAAGCCAGTATATGCGCCAACCCCAATAGCAAGGATGAATAGCAAGACTTCAATAATCTTACGGAACGGCATTAGCAAATCGGCAATGCCGGATAAGAAACCCAGCTTCCACTTAGGTAAATCATCCTTAAGCACGATTAGCGCATAGGCGATACCCAGTGGTGAATATGCCAATAACGCTGCAACACCTATTGCCATAACAGACTGGAAGTTATAATTAACTAATATCAGCCAGAAATGAAACGGTTTAGTTAAATCAAACACCAAGCAAGCTAAACCTAAACTGATTGCCACCGGTCCAATTAGCGCTGCAGCTTTTAATATTGGACTTTCAGTTTGCTTATCACGGCTGTACCAACGCATACCAATACCAATGAGTACGCTACCTGCTGATAAACCGGCCATAAATAAGTAGACTGCGATAACCCAGTTCCATGTCACCGGATCATATTGCGCCATATCGCCCCATGTATTATTCATGACTCAATCCCTCCTCGTTTAGTTGGAATACGATACACACGAGGCTTAGTGCCTAAGTGAGTTTTTTCTTGATAGGTTATTTTAGTATTAAGTAATAGTGCAACCTCACTTTGACTATCGTTAGCATCACCAAAATACAACGCATCTGTTGGACATGCTGTGACGCAGGCGGGTTGCTCACCTCTGGCTAGGCGAGTGTCTTTACAGAAGTTACACTTGTCTGCAGCCTTGGTGATTGGATTGATAAAGCGGACTTTATAGGGACATGCCGCCACGCAATACTGACAACCGACGCACTTATCATTATGAATTGACACTAATCCATTTTCATCAATATAAGCCGCTCCTGTTGGGCAAACACTGACACACGGTGCATTTTCACATTGCTGGCAGGACACGCGATTATATTTAAAATGTAGATGAGGAGCTTCACCAAAAGGCCCTTCCACCCTAACCTGCAAGCGTGTGACACCCTCGGGTACGTTGTTTTCACTTCGACAAGCTATATTACAAGCTTGGCAGCCGATGCATTTGTTTTCATCATGCACCATGACATATCGTTTATTCATAGGAGATTCCAAATCTATTATTTACCGGCTAAATTTTTACCAACTTGACACCAGTGGTATGTAAATTCATGCCACAAATGGGCGCAATGACATTCGGAAGCAGATTGCCACAATGGATACCTTTTCCTGTTGCCCTTACCAGCTCTTTGTTTTTAGAGCCAAAGCCCATGTATGCAAATACCGTGTCTTGGCGAATGCCCGGAGTCACTAAAGCGGTTCCTTCTTCACTGCCAACACTGCTGATTAATTGAATGGCATCGCCACTGTGGATATTTAATCGTCCAGCGGTTAATGGATGGATCCAAACTGCGTTGTTAGACATAAGGTTGGCCAGCATTGGCACATTATGTGTTGCGCCGTTGGTATGTACGGCAACCTTACCTTGGATAAAATAAAACTCGTCAGCTTGCTTTAGTTGCACATTTCGATGCTTAATCACGCCTCGGCCAGGTGCCATGTCTTCTATTTTTTGCGATGTTAATTCAATTTTTCCACTGGGGGTTTTGAACTTCATTGCCGTTGCATAGCTGCCATCTTCATCAACACTTCTCGCGTTTGGAAAAGCCTTAACGAACGCTGCAATCATCTCAGGTTCACGCAGCATCAATGGCTTACCATAACTGACATAACCCATTTTTTTGATGTTTTCCAATAAGCTATGGTCACGATTAAGCTGCATTAATTGCAACGTTTGCATATTTTCCCAAGGATAAAATTTATCAAGTCCCAAAGACTGGCCTAACTCTTTGAATATTTGCCAGCTTGGGCGTGTATTCCCAATAGTTTCAACAACACGTTGGCGCACATAATAAGCAGGATTTTTGCCTGATTTATCTTGTATTTCTTCATCTCGTTCAAGGTAGGTTGACTCAGGCAAAATATAGTCTGCATAGGCTGCGGTTTCGCTGATATAAAGATCGCACGACACCACTAAATCTAACGCTTTAAGCGTTTGCTCTACTTTGGCCCTGTCTGTAAGAGTCTGCATAGGGTTAGTGCGGCTCATCACCCATGCTTTTAGTTGATAGGGTTTTGCTTCTAACGTTGCATCCAATATGGTTTGATAAATCCCCCCTGAAGACCACATCATTGCGTATTGCTTTTCAACCTGGTCAATACGAATTGCTGAAGATTTAGGCATACCTTCAACACCTGGTGTAGCTAACACTGGGGCGATATTTTCACCGGCAAATTTATTGTAGCCGGGTGCTTTTTTACCCATGTACAAACCACCTTTACGTTCAATGTTGCCAATTAATATATTGGCAGCATATAACGCACGGCGCATATCGAATTCTTCAGGGGTAAAAGTAGCGCGATGACCAAAGTCGACAACCGCATGTGGCGCATGGCTAGCATATTCGTGAGCGATACGGCGAATGGCACTAGCAGAAACATCTGAAATAGTTTCGGCCCACTCTGGCGTGTATTGCTCGACCTCTGCAGCGAACTCATCAAAACCCACTACAAACTTTTCGATAAAATCACGGTCGTATAAGTTGTCATAAATTAAAACATGACATAGCGCCAGAGCAACTGACACATCAGTACCAGGACGTATCGCATGCCATTCATCTGCTTTGTCGGCCACAATGGAAAAACGTGGTTCGAATACGACTAATTTAGCGCCTTTATCCATTTGCGCTTGCATCATTCCTCTGGTTTCAGACATATTGATGCCTTCATAAAGGTTATGACCAAAGTTAATAATGTATTTAGAATTACTCAAATCGCGCTTCATTTTGGTGCCAAATATCGCCTTAGCGGCCACCACATAACTTCCTGGACAGGTTGAAGCATGGGTAAATGTGTTTGGCGAACCGAATGCTTCAGCCAGATGAAATATATGACCAGAAAGCGAACCAGACTTAGATGAGAACGCAATGGTTTCTGCACCATATTGTTGTTTAATTTGGTTCATTTTGGTTGCAATTTCTTTATAAGCATCAGCCCAAGAAATCTCAATCCATTCACCCGCGCCACGTTCACCAACACGCTTCAATGGATTAACAATCCGCTGTGGATCGTAAAGTAAACTATGACCTGCGCCACCTCTGGCACAGACCTTGCCGCCAAATGATTTGGCTTCTTTATTGCCGGTAATAAAGACATTTTTCCCATCAACTATGCGCGCTTTTATAGGGCACCGAGTGGAACACATCTCACAAATACTGGCCACTTCAGAGGAAACACCTTTGAGAGGTTGTTTTTCTAATGCTGCCAGTGAACCAGGAAGAATACTTGCTAGCGCACAAGATGCACCACTGACCCCAGCTCCCTTCAAAAAATGACGCCGATTTAACTCAATCATGATTGCCTCTTAACCTTCGACGAGGTGCGAAGTTATTACGGTTAACGTATGATTAATGGAACTTATCAAAACTTATAAACTAATAAGCACCATCGCTAAACAGATTGTTAACCGACCAATAACTTAAGGATATTGTGGTAAACCACATCGAAGATAATCATTTGATTGATATCACGGTTTCAGCGCGCAATTAAAGAGATAGCAACATATTACGAGAGTATATAAAAGCGGAAGACGAATTCTTAATAGGCTAATTAGCAGAGTTATTTAACGGTATATCGATTAATACCCGACAACCCATTTGCCAAGCTGAATCTGGATCATCTTTACATTTGGATAAATTTATTTTGCCACCAAACTGCATAATGACATCATTGCAAATGGCGAGACCTAAGCCTAAACCGTTTTCTTTAGTGGAGAAAAAGCTCGTTTTAAAATCATCTGCAGAGCAGCTCAAACCAATACCGTTATCATAAATTTTCAATTTCAATCTATGGTCAACAATATATGAATCAATCCTAATCCGGTTAGGGATTTTTGCTGAGAAACCTCTTTCTGACATGGCATCAACAGCATTTTTTAACACATTAATTAATACTTGGCAGAAGCCCACCTTATCGCCGGTTAATTTGATGTCAGTACTAGTGAGTTGAGTGTTGAGTTTAATATTATGAATTTTAAACTCATGCTCGAGTAACTCTAGGCATATCATTAATTGTTCGTGTACATAAAACTCGGTCGCTTCAGCGTTCTTTCGTTGCAACAAGCCTCTTATTCTATGGACTATTTCACCGGCACGAATCGACTGTTGGTGTATTTTATCGAGCAACTGATACTGTTTAGAATCTTCCCCAGTATTATTGGCCTGCTCAATCATACCTCCTTCACTATATTGTGTTATCGCAGCAATAGGTTGGTTAAGCTCGTGGGCTAAGCCCGCACCTATCTCGCCCAAAATGGCTGCACTTTGTAAACGCTCTAATTGCAATGCTTTGTTTTTTAATTGTCGTTCACTGCTTAATAAATTTTCACTCTTTTGTCTAAACCTATATTCCAGCCATAAGTGATAAATTGTTGCGATAACAAATAAACCTAATAAACCAAAGCCCCACTTTTGATTCAGTTTAATCCATTGCCAAACTTGTAAATAAACCGGCATTTTATTGGACTCTATATCAAGTTCTTTAAATAACTTCACCACTTGAAATTGGCTAATGGGTGCTGCCCAACCTCGATTTTGACCCACAATTGAAGCTTGATGAGTCGCACTGACTGAAAGCAATGCGCGAGTAATATCGGTTCTCACTTTTAATGGCACAGCATCTGACGAGGCAAACGACCAATTAGGATATAGATGCGTACTCACTGCACATTCATAACCTTCTGGTGTGACATCATTGATGACTCTATAATCGGCAGCATTAATGTAGCCATCTCTAACCATCTGCTCTAAAGTACAGAATGGGGTAATGGCAATATCCGCGGTGCCATCACGGACTTGGTAAATTAACGGCTCTAATGGAAAACCGAGAAAAGTCACTTTACCGAAAAAGTTATTTGTCGAATAAGCCTTGGAATTAATTAACCCTATTGCGGCTTGATAACCGCCTAATGCACTAGGGTCACTGGCCACCACGGAATGCCCAGACAAATCTTCAAGAGTCTTATATGGACTTTCACTGCGAACAATAATGGTCGCCCCAATCGCAAAAGTACTGCCATTATGCTGATTGCTTTTCATTGTGGCTAACCACGAAATAGGAAAATCACTACTCATATTAAAGTAATGCCCAGGATTGGTGACGACAAATTGCACCTGACCATTAAGTAACTGATCATTCATATGATTAAAATCTAAGGGCACCACTTCAAAACTGGCGTTTTTTACTCTTTTGGTTAAATAGGTCATTAATGGCTGCCAGCGTTGTATGCTTTTAGCCACACCATAGTTGGCTAATACCGCAACACGGTAATGGACCTGAACAGGATCTTCATTTGCAGCTTGCTGTTGAGCGACTGGCGCAATTTTGGCAGACAGTGCAAACGTTGCTGTTGAATGAACCAACAGAAAAACCAATATAAACCATAATAACAGTCCAAAACGCATCAGTAAGCTTCACCTAAATCAATGTCAATACAGCACAATAAAGGCTAGTTTAATGCAGTTATAGAAACAAAAAAGTTGCGTGTCGCACAAAAAACTCATCTACAATTTGCTCAATCTATAACAAGGATTACACTGTATTTATAATCAATTAACTTATGCTTAAATAACTTATAGCCAAATGCCGAATTTAAACAATATTTTTATGGTTGATGATGACCTCGCGATCCTTGATTCAATGCAATTTATGCTTTTGCAATACGGTTTCAACTTACAAATATACCCATCAGCTAATCAATTCCTTGCCAATAGTGATATATCTCAGCCAGGCTGTCTTATTGTTGACAGTAAAATGCCGGAAATCACCGGCCAAGAATTGCAACAAACACTCGTCAAAGGTAAAAGTCCGTTAGGGATTATTTTTCTGACCGGCCATGGTGATCTGCCGATGGCGGTTCAGGCATTTAGACAAGGTGCCTGTGATTTTTTTCAAAAACCGGTAAAAGGAATAGAGCTTGTTAGTGCAATAGAGAAAGCATTAGCTACTAGCAAATACACATTTGAAGCAATGCAATTAAGGCAACGTTACAGCACCCTAACCGAAAGAGAAAATCAGGTGCTACATCTATTAATTGATGGAAAAACCAATAAGAAAATGGCAGATATTCTGTTTGTATCGTTGCGAACCATAGAGGTTCACCGTTCAAAAATAATTAAAAAGCTCCAGGTACGTAATGCAGCTGAGTTAGCCAAATTCAGTCCCTTACTTGTTGACTAGCAAATTTCATTGATTATTTAGTGGTTACTTAACTGGATATTTAAGCTGCACTACTAAAGGTTATTTGTTCTACGTGAATAATCGATAACGCAACACAAGCAAACCAACAGCGCTATTAAATCAAGTTTTTGGATAATATGAGATAACGTTACAAACGTCCTTGTATAACCCTGTCGACTTAATTAAATTATATTCAATAGCATCAGCAATACTTTCTCTCTTTCGCTGATGCTATCTTTAATTCATAAAATGCGATGTTAAGTTACACCAGATGATGTTCTGAGTCGTTTGCACGCTGCCCTAACCTTGTTCTGGCTCTCTTTAGTGAAGATATTCGCGCATACGCCTTGTTTGTTCATGCCTCAATTCACCACTAATAGCATTTGTAGCAATACTCTTCGACCCACAGCGACAATTAACACAGTCAGTTTTGTCGCTTATGTCATATTTGACACAATAAAATGACAATTTATGATTTCCTTAATAAAACTATGACGTTAAAATTAAATATAAAAACATTAAACTGTTTATAATCATAAGCTTAATAAGTATTGTTATTTTTATTTTAATCTGACTGATGTTGGCCCAGCTATTGCTATTACTAAGTATGTTCGCAATCTACTTTATAGATTAGATTTGGATTAACTTAACCACTTTTTTGGAGTAATAACATGACTGATTCTATTGTTTCTTTTCCACAATTAAACCGACCCGCTCCGGCATTTAATACCAAGACCACACATGGCATGCGTTCACTCACTGACTATAAAGGCAAGTGGCTAGTATTGTTCTCTCATCCGGCTGATTTTACGCCTGTTTGTACTACAGAGTTTATCGGTTTTGCCCAACGTGCAGAAGAATTTGCCCAGCTTAATACCGAATTATTAGGTTTATCCATCGACAGTATTCATTCACACATCGCTTGGGTACGGAATATTGAAGAAAACTTCGGTGTTGAAATTACCTTCCCTATTATTTCCGACTTATCAATGGAAGTGGCTAAAGCCTACGGCATGATCCAACCCGGTGCGAGTGATACCGCGGCCGTCCGCGCGACCTTCATTATTGATCCTGAGGGTATTTTACGTGCCATGGTGTATTACCCAATGAGTAATGGCCGCTCTATCGATGAATTTGTTCGATTAGTCAAAGCATTGCAAACCAGTGACGCCAATGGCGTTGCCACCCCAGAAAACTGGCAGCCTGGTGATGACGTGATAGTCCCCCCACCAGCCACCACAGCAGAAGCCAAGGCCCGTTTAAGCCAAGGGTTTAAATACACAGATTGGTACTTTAGTAAAAAGTCGCTTTAAGCCTTTACCAGCACAGGGGCGCGAGTCCTTGTGCATCATTTATATAGGAGGTTTGTGATGAATTCGACGTTTAGTGTGCATGAGTTTTTAGATGAAGACAGTGAAACATTTACTTATGTCGTAGCCGATAATGCGACCTCATATGCAGTGATTATTGACCCTGTTTTAGATTTTGATTATAAATCGGGCCGCACTGATACCCGCAGTGTGCAACGTGTTTTACATTGGATTAACCGCCAGAAATTGACGGTTAAATGGATATTGGAAACCCACGCCCATGCAGACCATTTATCTGCCGCCAGTTTTCTGCGTGACAAAATAGCGGGCCAAATTGGTATTGGTGAACACATCACTCAAGTACAAGACACCTTTAAAACGATTTTTAATCTAGAGCCAGGTTTTTTGCCTAATGGCAACCAATTTGACCGGTTATTTAAACATAATGACCGCCTAAAAGTGGGTGATATGACGATTCGCATTATGCACACACCGGGCCATACACCAGCCGATCTAGCATATATCGTTAATGAGCAAGCGGCTTTTGTTGGCGACACTATTTTTATGCCTGATGTGGGTACCGCCAGATGCGATTTCCCTGGTGGTGATGCCAATACCTTATACGATTCAATTCAGACATTATTCAGCCTTCCTGAAACCACCGATATTTATGTGTGTCATGACTACCCGACCGAGGGCCGTGACCACCAATTTAAAACCCAAGTAAGCCTACAAAAAAAACACAATATCCATGTTAACGACAGCATGAAAAAAGCAGATTTTGTGGCACTTCGTCAACAACGAGACGCGACATTAACCATGCCAAGGCTGATATTGCCAGCGATTCAAGTCAACATTCGCGCAGGGCAACTACCAGCGGCTGAAGACAACGGCACTGTGTATTTAAAAATACCCATTAATATCCTTTAAGCCTAAGAGTAATCAAGATGATACAAGCAATCATTGGCGCATTATTAATTGGTTTCGTGTTAAGTGTTTTAGGCTCTGGAGGCTCAATTCTTACGGTTCCGGTGTTGCTATACCTTATTGGTATGCAAGCCGAGTTAGCCATTGCTTCATCATTATGCATCGTAGGAGCGATAAGTTTAATCAGTAGTATTGGTTTTATTAAGCAAAAAAAGGTCTCTTGGCCTCATGTATTTTTATTTGGTTTACCCGGCATGGCGGGTACTTATTTAGGTGCATGGACCAGCACCTTTGTCACCAGCGACATACAGCTAATGGTGTTTGTCATGCTAATGCTCATTGGCGCCGTCATGATGTGGCGTAATCAATCTAGCAGGTGTAAAGCGGGTGAACTAAATATCATTAAAATCCTCTCACAAGGTTTAGCTGTCGGTGTCGTGACCGGATTTGTTGGCGTTGGCGGTGGATTTTTAATTGTCCCAGCACTGGTTTTGCTCGGTGGTATTGAAATGTGGCTGGCAATAGGCACCAGCTTGGTGATTATTGCCATGAATTCACTGGTGGGCTTTGTTAAATATTACAGCTTGCTGTCAAACAAAGGACTTGAATTTGATTGGTCGGTTATCGCCATCATGATTGCCGGCGGGCTTGTCGGCAGTATTGCAGGTCAATGGATAAGCCAATATTTACCCAAAGCCATTTTACAAAAAATATTTGCCGTCTTTTTAGTCATGATGGCGCTATTTATGTTATCAAAATCTATCATTTAATATCACGAGGTACACATGAAAACAGCTCAAGAATACATAAGTGAAATCAAAGCGAATATTAGGGAAGTGAGTACTCATGAATTACATACCGCGATGAGTAAACCAGATGTGGTGATCATTGATGTTCGTGAGCATGAAGAGTTTCTGACAGGTCACATAGAAGGTGCAATAAATTTTCCTCGTGGCGTATTAGAGATGAAAATTCATGAACATCCTTTGGTGAGTCATCACTGTGAATGGGTATTAGCATTAACTGAGTTAGCTCAAAAAGACATATACCTTATTTGCCGTACGGGTGGTCGTTCAGCACTTGCCGCAGCATCATTACAGAATATGGGCTTTACCAAACCATTGTCTGTCGCTGGTGGCATGATGCAATGGCAACAAGATGAATTTCCGTTAGTGCCTCATAAGGTATAAATGCATCCAACATAAACCAGCATGTTGTGGTTTATTGCTCATTAATCATGACTGATTGCTGATTTCTAATGGCTAATCGATTTATGACAACTGGTTAAGCGGTATTTTAAGGTAAGCGTTACCCTTACGGTCTGCTGGTGGCATGTTACCTGCTCGAATATTAATTTGGATTGCCGCTAACAATAGATGCGGTATATCAGAATCAATGTGGCGTTGTTGATGTCGCTGAACAAACTCAGCGAGGGTCACTTTACCGCCGACAACGCAGTTATACCTTTTCTGCGCAATCACTGATGTTTCAAATATATTATCTTGGCGTTTGTATCCAAGGGGATCATGCCCTATAAACACCCGAGTACAATTAGGTAACGCTAATATATTGTTAATTGAATGATACAAGGTGGTCGTGCTGCTATTGGGGAAATCAGTATTCACAGTACCCCATTCTGGCGTAGATAATGTGTCACCGACAAATATCACATCTTCAATGAGATAGCTCACACAAGCAGGTGTATGTCCGGGTGTATGCATAATGTGAATAGTTAAATGACCCAATTTAATGAGTTCTTTATCGGTAAACAGTTGATCAAACTGCTCGCCATTGCACTGAAAGCTCTCATCGAGATTTAGCAATCTTTTAACGGTGTGCTGGACTTGAGTAATGTGCTCACCAATCCCCGTTGTTCCCCCGCGTTTGGTCTTGATATAACACGCCGCAGACATATGATCGCAATGTGCATGAGTTTCTAAAATCCATTCAATTTCAAATCCATGCTTATCGATATGATCAATGATGTTATCGGCAAAACATGTACTTATAGTACCAGAGGCCATATCGAAGTCTAAAACGGGATCAATAATCGCACTTTGACGAGTAGCAAGATCGGTCACCACATAGGTAATAGCATGACTAGTATGATGATAAAAAGGATCAATACGGATTTTACTCATAACAATTAACTCCCAACAAAATACCCAATGCATTTGTTAGATAAAGTCTCAGATCAATATTAGCAATAATGGTTAACATCATTTTGTAAATGACTGATAAGGAATCGTAAAGGCAGGATAATGTTAACGTAAACCACCACCATAAACAGCCCATGGGTCGCTGTGCTGTTTGCTTTAGCACCTAGCAGCGAAGCGTCCTAGGCTCTTGCTATAAGCCGCGCAGCGTCCTCGCTTCTAGGTCTTTCGCTTATATTACTTCAGCTTTGATTACGGCTTTGTTGTTGCTGTAACCGATGCGGCTTGATTATTGATAACCTTTTGTAATGAAAACGCACCGCGAATATCACCGAGGGCAAAGTTAACTGCTTTATCATTAGGATAGGTTTTGTTAATCAAAGTACTCAGCTCAGGATTAATATTACTACCATGACAACCTAAGCATAATTGTTGCGCTGGTATCGCCTTCATATAACGAAACTGTGTTTTGCCATCTTTGACGATAAACTCACTCGCCACAATGGGTTTATCAGCAGCTTGCTGTCCTGAAGCATTAACACGTTCAAATTGCTGTAATTGTGTTAACTCCCAAGCATCGGGCGTATTGGCTGGATTACGCACTCGCAAACTGGTCCGGGTAAGTGTCCAGCCCTCTTTTGAGTTTTCTGCTGCAATTGCAGGTGCTACCGCTTGGCACACCGACACTGCGTTGGTTAATCCACCTTGCTTAATGGCTGTCTTTAAATGACCTTTCAGTGCTTGGCTAAATTCGGCAATTCGTTGATTGGCCTGTTGTTCAAGCACTTGCTGCTCGGTTAATGATTCAGCTTGTCCTACCGTCGAGACGCTCATAAGCATGATTAAGCCGGCCATTTGGCTAGCCTTAATCAATGATTGTGTGTGTTTGTGTGTTAAGCGCATTATTGTTATTCCTCTATTTAAAATCGTTTAATCTCAATGAGTTTTAGGGTTATAAAAAACCTATGACCGAGTCCAATCACAAAACATATAGCAAGATCAATACAAAGCTTGTGCCATATTACACCGACAAATTTAAAATATATAAAATCAGCCACTTAAAATTCATTGATATTTGCGAGAGGCACATGCTAGGTTATGAACTGACAAATATGGCATTGTAGTGACAAATATTGCGCTAATAATGTCACTTTAGAGATTAACTGATTAATGTGTACAGTAAGCGAGAGTGATAAATGAGTAACACCACTGTTGTGCAATCAATGATAAACGCGATTGATAAACCGGCAATATTTATTACGCCAGATTATGTTATACATGCGGTTAATCAAGCCTATTTAGAAACGTATGATACACAAGTCATATTAGGCCAAAGTAAATGCCATCAGATATCTCATCACAGTAATGAGCCTTGTGATAAACACGGTGAAGAGTGTCCTTTGCAACAATGCCAGAGTACCGCAAGGGCTGCCAATGCCGTGCATATTCATAGCACTGCACACGGTAAGTCATATTGCGATATTTTAATGAAACCCATTAAAGATAACAGTGGCAAGGTATTGGGATATCTGGAGGTTTTAGATGCCATTGATTATGCATCAACAGAGTCTAAAAAAGGCACCATGGTCGGTCAATCTGCGCCGTTTAAGCAAATGCTCAACAGAATTAACCGAGCATCTCAATCCAGTATTGCGGTGCTATTGCAAGGTGAAACCGGTGCAGGTAAAGAACTCGTCGCTAAAGCGGTGCATCAAGCCAGTAGCCGCAATGATAAACCTTTTGTGGTTATTGAATGTACCGGCCTGAGTGAAAACCTGTTCGAAAGTGAGTTATTTGGTTACGAGAAAGGAGCCTTTACCGGGGCAACCACCAGTAAAAAAGGTCTGATTGAGATAGCCCACGGCGGCACGGTATTCTTTGATGAGATTGGCGATGTACCGATGAACATGCAAGTTAAACTGCTGAGGTTGCTAGAAACCCAATGTTATCGCGCCGTGGGTGGATTAAAACAAAAACGTTCCGACTTTCGATTAGTCAGCGCCAGCCATAAGAATTTACTCGATTTGGTTGAAAAAGGTGAATTTAGACGCGATCTGTATTACCGCATTGCCGGATTTCCCATTTACTTACCCTCGTTGCGTGAGCGCCTTGATGATATTCCAGGACTCGTAAATCATTTTATAAAGTACTCTGAATACAAACATAAAAGGTTTTCGGCTAACGCATTAAATCTGCTCAGTCATTATGCATATCCAGGTAATATTCGCGAACTGAAAAATATTATTGAACAATCGGCACTGATTGCCAACGAAGATATTATCCACAGCAGTGATTTACCTGAAAGCGTTCAACCTAACCACACATCGACAGATAACAAAAATACACTAAAAACGGCAACGGAACTCATGTCACTCGATGACGTGGAGTACGCATATCTTTCTCAGGTCTGTCAGCAATTTCAAGGATCTCCAGCAGAATTAGCCATTAAGCTTAATATTAGTGTGCGGACCTTATATCGTAAATTACAGCGCTATGAGCTAAAGCTAACAGCGCTGTAATGACGTAATATCAACCATAGTTACCATTAATGTTGATGTATTAGTGAATGCTTTTTATTGCAACACGTTTTCATTGTTGCGGTTGCTGTGCCCATTTCTGATCCGCAGCAACGTTTCTTTGTCGCCATTTCTGATCCACTGCAATGACCATCGTGACTGCCCGCTTCTCCGTCAGCATGATTATGATCACAACAACCACCATTCGCTTGTTTAGCAATATGCTTAGATGAAGGGCGTCCCTGACTTGCCTCGGTATACTCCTCACAGTCAGCTAAATTAGCACCGGCAAGATCGTCTATTGCTGTACGACCATTTTTAGCATGAAAAACACTCAGTTGCCGACTTAATAATTTAGCTAATAGTTGTTGGCCAATGTTACGTACGATCACGCGATTAGCGCCATGTGCCAGTATCAAACTGACTAATTGTTGTTTACCCTCACATCCATCTGTTAGTGCAGGATTGGCAAAACGCCCTTTCACTTGACCTTGATCGTCAATAAAGAGCACCTCATCAGCTTTGCTAAAATGGCTGGAAATATGTTCGTCTTTCATTGGTATGGCGGTAATCATCATTTCTCCTCATGTGCATTTTGCATTAACAACGCTTTACCATTAGTTAAGTCGTCCATTAATTTAAAACACACAGATTTAAGTAACTTCAACTCGGGTTAAGAGGTGGGATAAATAGGCTTAACATAGCTTTTGGCTGCCCCATTAATAGTTAACTGAATTTTAGCGCTTGGTATAACCAAACTACAGTTAATAGCATATGCTATATATACGCTTATTTATGGCATATGCCAGCTTTAATTTAGGGTTTGTGATCTGTTGCACTATTTATATCGACATCAATTATCTAAACATCTGACTGACAATCATTAGTGCCCTTGACCTTATTGCGATAAAAATAGCGGGGCGATTATTCGCTCTGTAGTGGCATTAATCATGAAAAACGAATAAAAAAACCAATAAAACCCCTTAGCATTTTATCTTTGGCAAGCATTTCCATTGGGTCGAATATTGAGGTGTTAGTAAATCACGGCGCATGGCCCACTTTTGCTCTATCCCTTGTGCGGCCAGAAACACAGTGTCGCGACCGTAGCGTTGGTTGATGCCATCTAGCGTGTGCATTAGCGCATGGGTGACCTTAGCGGTATTAAATAAATCAAATTGAAAATGCTTCTCGCTGGCTAAATCAACTAGGCCCACGCCTATTTTGTAATAGCGTACTCCTTGACGAAATAGCCTTGGAGCAGCGTGGGTCATAGCTTTGGTGAGCTCAACGCTGCAATGGGTTGGGCATGGAAAATGTACGATGACTTTATAACTTACTGGCTGTTCGTCATGGGGGGAATTACTCGCAAACAGCAACATGGTTTTACAATGGGAGTCTTGCTGACGCGCTTTGAGCGCCGCAATACCAACATGCTTACTTAACGCTTGTAATAATGACTCATAATCGGTGATGCGCTCGCCCACACTGCGGGTGGAGAAAATTTGCTTTTTATCAGCCCTCGCCTCATCCCATTGTTTACACACTTGGCCGTTAAGCTCGCGCACCGTACGCTCTATTTCAATACTAAACTGCTTTCTCGCAAGACTGGGCGGCATAGAGGCGAGATCAAATGCGCTGCGAATATTGATTAACGCAAGCTTGTTACTCATCTTCCTGCCAATTCCCCATACTTCTGCAACCGCCAACTGTTTTAAAATGTCGGTACGTTGCTGCATAGTCTCGATAACGCACACACCTTGGTATCCCTGGATTTTTTTAGCGGCGTGATTAGCAATTTTAGCCAAGGTCAAGGTTTCGGCTATGCCAACACAAACAGGTAGGCGCGCTTCTTTCCAAACCGCGCGGCGGATTAACTGACCTTGGGTATGCAGGCATTTGATCGCGGGATAACAATGCTTAAAAGACAGAAAGCTTTCATCAATCGAATACACATGCTGCTCTGGGGCAAAACGGCCTATTATTGCCATCATCTTTGCCGATAAATCGGCATACAATTCATAATTAGATGAGCAAACGATGACATTGCGCTGGGCGCATAAGGCTTTAACTTGAAAATAAGGTAAAAACTTTTGAATGCCAGCCTCTTTTGCATGTCGATTAGCGGCCACAATACAGCCATCATTATTGCTGAGCACAATCATCGGTCTACCACGCCAATCAGGACGAAACACCTGTTCAGCACTGCAATAAAAAGCATTGGCATCGACTAAGGCAAACATTTTACCTACTCTTATTTGCTTACAAGCAGTGGGCTTTGACGATGACAACGAATTGAGCGGGTCACCACGCCTTCAATACTAAAATCATCATAGTCGCAGATGGTCACTGGTAAATATTGCTCATTCGATGACACTAGCATTCGCCGTGGCATGTCGAGAATTTTACACACAAATTCACCATTAAAATTAGCCACAATCACATCGCCGCTTTTCGCGGTTTCATGGCGATCGACAATCAATAAATCGCCATCGAAGATCCCCACTCCTTGCATCGACTCGCCCTGGGCTAAGCCAAGAAAAGTCGAACTGGGATGCTGGATTAATATCTCATCAAGACTTAAGCCTAATTGAAGGTATTCGGCTGCAGGGCTTTCAAAGCCAGTAATACCGGCACTCGCTGCAATAGGAATAATGCGCATATGACAACCTCGCACACTTATAACGTGTACTGTATAAAAACACAGTACATCTTACCGCTAAATTTAGTTGGTGCAAGTTTATTTATTTTTTCTTGCGCCATGCCCTGTGCTTTTCAAGCATTGGAGTGGTTTTTATTGAACTTTAGACGCCGCTACACGGCAACCTTATCTGTTGTTTATGAAAGAATATGTTCAAGGTCAAAATATAATCAGAGTGATTGGTCTACACTGATCATCAGTACAAGAATTAACCTAGTTCGTGTATAGCGTAACCAATAGCATTATTTTTCCCTTTGCTCGGGGTCTAGTATGACACTCGCTACATTCCACATTGATATGCAAGATGATAACTGTTCACTGCATCTTACGGGTGATTGGCAATTGGGCCAAGCGCCACTGGGCGCGGATATTTGCGCTACGCTACCCTCTGTTTGTCATTCCGTCACATTAATCACCACAGAGTTGTCGCACTGGGACTCAAGTCTCGCCATTGCCTTATTACAATTGTCACGTTGGTGTGAACAACAACAAATCGCCTTAAATGTAAAAGACACCCCACAAGGATTACAGCAATTACTACAACTTGCTACCGACGTTCCTGTTTATCAAGCAACCAATGATGCTGCCATTGGCGGATTATTAGCAGCCTTACGTAGCTGGCTTATTGTGCAAGGTTTACAAGTACACGACGGATTAGTGTTTGTTGGCGAGAGTTCACTGGCATTGGGTCGTTGGTTCAGAGGCAAAGCCAGTACTCGTCGCAGTGATATCGTGTTTTTTATAGAACAAGCGGGACCTAAAGGACTGGCTATTGTCACCTTAATTAGCCTGCTTGTGGGAATGATATTGGCCTATTTAGGCTCGGTACAGCTGCGGCAATTAGGGGCTCAGGTGTATGTTGCAAATTTAGTGGCTATCGGGATGGTGCGTGAAATGGGCGCGCTCATGACAGGCGTTATAATGGCTGGCAGAACAGGGGCTGCTTATGCTGCGCAATTAGGCACAATGCAGGTCAATGAAGAAATTGATGCTCTGCGCGTAATGGGCATTTCGACCATGGAATTCCTGGTTTTACCTCGATTATTGGCATTGATTTTTATTATGCCACTGATGTGTATTTATTCAGATGTGATCGGCATGATCGGCGGTGCGATTGTTGCCAATGGCATGGGCGTAAGTTACACCCAATATATTTTGCAAACCCAGATTGCGATCGATTGGGTAGACATTTCCACCGGTTTGATAAAAAGCCTCATTTTTGGCTTTCTGATTGCTATAGCGGGTTGTCAGGCAGGCCTTCTTTGCGGTCGAGATTCTAATGCCGTTGGTTTAGCCACCACCAACGCTGTGGTTAAGGCGATTGTCTTTCTTGTGGTCTCTGACGCCGCGCTTAATATTTTGTTCGATAAATTAGGGATCTAATGATGCTTGATGATGCCTTTATCAGTGTTCGCAATCTTTGTGTCGGTTATGGCACTACCGAAGTGCAACGACAGTTAACCTTCGACATTCACAAGAATGATATCTTTTTTGTCATTGGCGGAAGTGGTTGCGGCAAAACGACCTTGCTTAAATCAATGGTAGGACTGTTAACTCCGCTCAAGGGCGAAGTACGCTATCAAGGTAAAAACTTTTATGACGCAGATGAACCGGCGCAAGTGGCTATGCTTAAAGACTGGGGCATTACCTTTCAAACTGGGGCGTTGTTTTCCAGTATGTCACTTGCTGAGAATGTCGCTTTACCGCTGCAACTGTATACCGACCTTTCGGAGCGGCAAATCGCTGAAGCCGTGGCCTATAAACTTGCATTAGTTGGCTTAGCCGGGTTCGAGAAATTTTATCCTGCCGAGTTAAGTGGCGGCATGCACAAACGCGCAGGGTTGGCGCGCGCGATTGCACTGGATCCACAATTGTTGTTTTTTGATGAACCCTCTGCAGGATTAGACCCCATTAGTTGTATGCGCTTAGATCATTTAATAGTGCAAATCTGCCAAGCACTCGATTCGACCGTGATTATCGTGTCGCACGAGCTGCCCAGTATATTGTCAATCGGCACCCGCTGTGTGTATCTGGATAATCAAACCAATACCATGCTCGACTGTGGCGATCCGAGAGAATTAAAACTTAACAGCAGCCAACCTCGGGTGCGACAATTTCTCAATCGTGCTGACAAAGTGGAGGCATCATGAGTAAAAGCCAGCGACTTCCTCTTGCGATTGGTGCCTTTATTCTGGGCGCTATTATCTTAGTGTTTATTGCACTGTTATTCTTTTCTGGAGGACGGATATTTGCCGAAAAAGCCCCCGTAGTGATGTTTTTCAACAACTCAATCCAAGGGCTTCAGGTGGGCGCCCCCGTGAAGTTAAAAGGGGTTGTGATCGGTGAAATAAGCGATATCAGTATCGATTTCCCCAATAACAATAGCCAAGGTATTACCGCCGCTGTTCATGCTAATTTGTTGTTGAAACGCATCAATCTAAAGGGTATTCAAGTGGGCGAAGAGTTTTTCTTCCACGCCATCGATAACGGTTTACGTGCCCAGTTGAATTATCAGAGTTTATTAACTGGGCTGCTCTATGTTGAGTTAGATTTTTATCCCAGTACTGTGCCTCAGTTTCATGGTGGAAACAACGCCATATTAGAGCTGCCAACCATAGAAACTGATTTCGAATCCTTGTCAAAAGATTTGCAATCTTTGAACCTTAAAAGCTTAGTCAATAATGTTGATAATTTGGCCCAACAACTCAGCGACATAGCTGCCAGCGGACAAATACAACAGGCACTGGAAAGCTTTGACAGTGCGGCTAACGCAGTCAAAAACACCGCTGTTCACATCGATACGACTCAGGCTACGTTAGGACAACATAGTGCTGAAGTTCTGGTCAAACTGGATAATCTACTTGTCCAATTGAACCAAGATGAACCTAAGGTTATTCAATCACTTGATCACAGTTTGACGGCATTACGCGAGACATTATTAAGCATTAATCAGCTCACATCCCAAGCGGGTAATTCACTTGCTCAAGATTCGCCGCTATTAATCAAGTTAGATAACACGCTAGAAGAAATTCACCGCGCCGCGCGATCACTACGCAGTTTGAGCGAAACCTTAGATGAACAGCCTGAGGCCATCATCCGCGGCAAAAAAACCATACCTTTAGGAGAATAACGTCATGAAATTTGGGTCGTGGTCAATTCATTGGGGAGCCTGCCTACTTGCGCTTAGTCTGCTTTTTGGCTGCCAAAGCTCACCCACGAAACAGTATTTTGTGCTCACGGCTATCCCCAGCCAAATTGAAGCGGGCAGTACACGCTTAGATCGTGATATTGGTATTGGGCCAGTCGAGATTGCTGAGTATCTTAACTTCACTCAGGTGGTGTACCAGCGGGAAGATGGCAGTTTGCAAAGATTCACCAATAGCTATTGGGCTGAACCACTAGACCAAGGCATTAGTCGGGTCATTCGTCTTAACCTTAGCCAAGGCGATCGCAGTCGTAACTTGATATTGTTTCCTTGGCGAGCAGATAACCGTCCTCAATACAGCATAAAAATTAAAATCATCAGTCTCAATCGTGATGGCGTCAACGCCAGAATGAATGCTAATTGGGAACTAATAGATATCCCATCAAACCGTCATATAGAACGACAACATTTTGCGGCGACGACTGAGGCAGGCTCAACAGCCGCTGAATTGGTTAACGCGTACAGCTATTTATTAGCTCAATTGGCTCAGGAAATTGATAAATCGCTGCAACGACTGCCTAATTAAGCGACCGCATGACGATCTGGTTAACTAAGTTCTGATTAAAAAGTAATAGGCTGTGACAACGTCACTCATTGCATGGTATGTAGCCGCTGGATCACCTATGCAACGAAACAAAAGATAACCTGAGGTTAGTTAGCGTTAGCGAGGCACCGATAATATTGTCAGCGCTTATACCTTATCCATCAGCGTCATCATGCTGGCTATTGAAGCGTGAAAACCATGTTCATATTGCAGTCACTAAAATTTGCTAACAATTCAAATATTGACATTTTTTGTCAATCTTTCAAGATAACCTGGCAAATAATTCTGTCAACACATTGGCTAAGGAAAACGATAACAATGAATAGATCCTTAATTGCGATTGGATTAACAACGGCACTATTAACGGGTTGTGGCGTATCTGATACAAATAACACTAAACTTGCAACCGTGACCTCACCTGCACCAGCTCAAGCAGAGTTAGGTACTTTTGGGGTAGACTTAGCCGCGCGTAATGAAGCGGTTAAACCTGGCGATGACTTTTTTATGTATTCAAGTGGCACTTGGTACGACAACTTTGTCATGCCAGCCGACAAAACCCGTTATGGCGCCTTTAATGCGTTGGCTGAGCGCAGTGAACATCAAGTCAAAGCGATTGTTGACGATATTGCCAGTCGCAGTGACTTAACTGCAGAAGAGCAATTAATTGCTGATTTTTATCATGCCTATATGGATACCGAGACCATCAATAAGTTAGGTATCACGCCCATTAAAGGTACCTTAGATCAAATTGCCGCGATAAACTCAACTCAAGACTTAACTAAAGTCTTCGGCGAGGCTTGGCTTACCGGTGCATCATCACCGATTGACGGAGGCATGTGGTTTAACCGTTTAGATCCTAATCAATATGAAATGACTCTCGGTGCCGGAGGTTTAGGTTTACCTGACCGTTCATACTACTTAGAAGAGAGTGAGCGCTTTGTGAATATCCGCAAAGCTTATGTGGATCATATCGCTAAAATGCTGGCTTTTGCTGGCATAAATGACGGCGAAAAACGTGCCCAGGCCATTCTTGTGCTCGAAACTAAAATAGCACAAGCCCAATGGCCTAGAGAAAAACGCCGTGATCGCGACTTAACCTTAAACCAAGTTAAACGCGAAGATCTTGCTCAGCAATACCCAGGATTTGACTGGGATTTATACTTTGCGCAAACGGGTTACCAAGTACCACAACTCAATATCTCTGAGCCTGAGCCAGTTAAGGCTATGATTGGCTTGATAAACCAACAGCCATTAAGCGTATGGCAAGACTATCTGACCTTCCACACCGTCACTAATAACGCAGGGTTACTGTCAGAAGACATTTTCAATACTAACTTTGCTTTTTATGGCAAAGAATTAACTGGCCAAGAGCAACCTCGTCCTCGCTGGAAACGCGCGGTAGAAGAAATGTCAGGCACCCAATCATTAGGCTTTGCGATTGGTAAAGTGTTTGTATCGCGTTATTTCCCTGAGTCGTCTAAAAAGCAAATGGCCGAATTAGTCGAAAACTTACGCACTGCATTGGGTCAGCGTATTGATGGTTTAGAGTGGATGGGCGATGATACGAAAGTTAATGCTCATGCTAAGCTAGCAGCATTTAACCCTAAAATTGGTTATCCAGATGTATGGCAACAATTTGATGGCTTAACCCTAACTAAAAATGATTTAGTGGGTGACATTAAAAATTTACGCCAATACTTCCAAGCCGACAGCGTAGCGAAAGAACTGCAAAAAACCGACCGTAATCGTTGGGGTATGACCCCGCAAACGGTGAATGCATATTACAACAGCTCATTTAATGAGATTGTGTTTCCTGCGGCTATTTTACAACCACCCTTTTTTGATCCCAACGCAGATGCCGCGGTTAACTATGGCAGTATTGGTGCAGTAATTGGTCACGAAATGGGTCATGGTTTTGATGATCAAGGCTCTAAGTCAGATGCGAATGGCATTCAACGTAACTGGTGGACCGATGAAGACCGTGCCGCCTTTGATGCCAAAGCCGATAAGCTTGCTGAGCAATACAGCAAATATGAGCCCATTCCAGAAAACTTTGTCAACGGACGTAACAGCCTAGGTGAAAACATCGGCGACGTGGGCGGCATCGCAATGGCTTACCATGCTTACAAGTTAAGCTTAAACGGTAAAGAAGCCCCAGTCATTGATGGCGTTACAGGCGATCAACGCTTCTTTTTAGCCTGGGCTCAAGTGTGGAAAGAAAAACGCACCGAGCAAAGCATGTTAACTCAGTTACGTGCAGGCACTCATGCACCCGGTCGTTACCGCGCCCTCGCCCCACGTAACCACGATGCGTGGTACAAAGCTTTTGATGTTAAACCAGATGACAAGTTGTACTTGCCTGAAGATCAACGGGTACGTATTTGGTAGTTTGAGTACGTAAATAACTGCAATAACGTGCCTCGGTTGCAACAAGCATCCGTCACAATACAAAAAGGCCAGTCAGTTACTGACTGGCCTTTTATTATCACACTCTGCGCTAATACTTAAACAAATATCAGGAACCTTGTGACTCATGACAGAGGCCAATAAAGGCCTGGATAAACAGTCAGCTTGATTAATCAGTTGCTGGTAATATCGTTTGCACACTTTACAAGTCGGTGAATAATTTTCTCTTGATAAGCTTTAACCGTAGAGAAGCTTTGTATTTTCATAAATAAGTCCGAGGCAGTTTCCTTGGATACACCCGTTAAATTAACCCCCTTATACAGTGCTGGTACCGTGTTTTGTTTCATGGCATTATCTGCAAATATTAAATTTAATTTGACTACACGGGCCAACTCTTCTTGATAGAGAAAAAATTGCCTTAAATGTGTATTCTCTATTTTGGCAGTTTTCGATCTGTCTATTGTTAAAATCTCGTCAATGAGTCGGTTTAATCTACTACGAAATTTAATCGCTTCATCCATAACCTCAAGCCATTTTATTTCAGTACTTGATAACAAAGCCAAGAAATACAATGTGCGTGCTTTGTTATAATTAATGAACCCTGGCCACATAACATCTTCACTAGAAATATGAAGTGCTCTATCAAACTGGTCACATGCAGATTTTAAATACATGGTCACATCTTCTATAATTGATGGAGATATAGAGCCAATACCTTTCTGTACCAAACTAAGACCGTTAAGTGAGAGAATATCTATATCCCCCATATTTAGGGACTCTCTAAGCAAGTGCATGCCCTTTTTGTTGTAATACAAACCAAGGTAATTGTGATATATCGTTTTTGTGACAGGATTTCGAAGTATAGGTCCACGAACATGGAGAAGATCTGCATGGATATTAAAATTACCATCAGCAACAAAATTCTGATATGAAACGACAGCTTTAAATAACTTTATTGTTTCAGTTATTTGAATTGAATTTCCTTTGCTTACCGAATGTAGTATGTCACGTTGCCTATCTACCTCTATTAATATCTTGTCCATACGTTTTTTATAGAGCTTTTTATCCGTATCAGAAGCATTAAAAACAGCCGGAAATAAAACTATAAGATCAATCATATACTGCAACGTATCCGCAAAAAGCACGGCAGTACCTGACTCTTTTTTTAACTTATATTCAACTGAATCAAAGAGTTCTTTGTCGAGTGTTTTTTCGTCTTTAGACTTGAATTGATTGATTAACTCAGGAAGTGAAGTTACATAGTTCTCATTATCAAGAATATTACCTTCCATTTTACTTATATTGTTCACACTGTCGATTGATGTATATGTCCTGACAGCGATAAACAGAGCTAATAGTGCAATGCAGAACCCAACGGTCGATATTGTAAAACTAAGTAAATCTTTGCCTTCTTTTAGATAATATACCCAAACTGCAATACAAGCAGAAAACATTACTAGTATAAAAATGGTGAAATATATTATTTTTGATGTGCGCATTTATCTTCCTAATATTGTTAAATTTGTACGTCTACATTGAACTAATGCCCAACACAGCAGAACGCGATAGCGCGTAAATCCACGAAGCCTTTGCATATAAAATGTCGTTCATCACACACTCTCATTGAGAGTAGGTTGTACCCATTAATAGCATTCTGACTTTTCATTGAACCATGATCAGGTACCATCTTGTAGTCGCTAAATCATTTTAATAATCTCAACGTCGTTAACGTCTTGTATCCAAAGTCAACGAAAACAGTCCTCAAAATAAGAGTTGAACTTATCCATTTTCAAGCAAGGCATGTAACGCATTTATGGACAGAAGTGCGTTTGAGGTATTGATTAACTCAGCTTACTTGGTATTGGTTTAGCTTGATTTATAACGTAGCTTCATTTGAACTTATTGCCTGCAGCATGTGAGCTACAGGACGTAGTAAATGTCGCGATCACAGGGATGTGAAAGAGTGATCTTAGTGCAGATGATTAAGCGAGACGCCAGCTCTTGATTTTAAAATCAGCATCCCTGTGGGCTTTAACCAAAACATCCCTATTTTAGATTCTCGCTGACTCATCTACACCTGTAATTTAACTCTCTTCGATTTAGCTGCATAGTTGTCTATAGATGAAAGCTAAATAGGAAAAGTATGTCAACAAGATATGCGATAACGCCCTATTAGCTAGACATTTAACCCATCTTAAAATCTAATCGAACCGTCATATTTTGTTGAACTACTGCCTTTCCATTTTCTACCTTGGGTGCATACTTCCAATTTGAAAGCGCGCTAATTGCAGCTTTATCAAAAGTTTGTTCTGGAACAGATTTTAAAACTTTTATATTTATTGGATCACCCTTTTCACTAATATCGAAGCTCATTTGAACATAACCTTCTATTTTATTTCGAGCGGCATGAATTGGGTAAGTTGGATTTGCAGTTTCTTGCAGCGCCGCATTAGATCTATCGGGCAAAGGTGTTGAAGAGCACGCGGTAATAAAAACTAATGATATAAGCGCTAAACTAGAATATTTCATTAAAATCCTTTTTGTGTCGTTAACGCCGCATTAAGCGGACTAAACTTGTTGGTTGTAATGCGTAGCGAAGCAGAACCTAACCAACTGTTTTAGTTCCGTTTAAACTTTTTGTGTACGCCCAGCATGGGCATGGACTAATGAGGTGATAGTCCTCTGTAGGAAGGTCACCGTTCAATAACATGCTGTTATTAAACGTTAACTACTAGCGAATGGCAAGGGCTTATCATTGATGATTGGTCTGAAGGAAGCCGCTAGCCATATATTGTAAAGAGGACGAGATGATGAACAAGAATATCATATGAGGCGTAGGCTAGAGGTGAGTTGGCAGGGTCTGCCCCGCGAAGTAAGGGATATCATCAAACAGAAATGCAAATTTGCCGTCGATGTTGATGTTGATCTGTCTAAGTTCTTTGACCGAGTTAATCATGATCACTTGATGACTCAACTTAGGATCAAGGTGCAGGATAAGCGTCTTGCCGATGTCATTCGATCATTATTGATCGGTGCAGCGGCCCAATTTACTGACACCAGTCATCCACAAGGTTGCGCATTAATTAATAGTACTTTGACATGCAATGAAGCGAGCGAATCAATAAAAATCGCTATCAATAATCGGAAAGAAAAAATCAAACCACGATAATTAATAGATTTGAATTGGCTAAAAACAGCGGTGAACTCAATGACAGTTGCCAACCTGAAGCGTTGACACGACTAATTATGACGTTATTTAAAGGGATGTCGTTACAGGCTGCAGAGGGAGCAACTAAAGATGAGTTACACCAAATTACTGAAATGGTCGTTGACGGGGTCCTCAGTCAGCATGTGAATGAGGTTTAGTCGGATTTGCTCGGCTGCGCCTCATATCTATGCCAAATATGTTGGTTATCCTTAGGACGTCAGTAATAGCGCCTATGAATCTCGCAATTCTCGACGTAAGATCTTGCCAACATTTGATTTTGGCAATTCATCTCTAAATTCAATTATCCTTGGGTTTTTATAACCGGTAAGATATTTTCTACAATGTTTTTTTATTTCATCAACGGTCACATTACCTTTGCGTACAATAAATAATTTAACTATTTCTCCTGTGGCGTCATCAGGAATGCCAATGGCCGCAGCTTCGATGATGTGAGGGTGAAGTGTTGCAACTTCTTCAATTTCAGTTGGAAAAACATTAAATCCCGACACTAGAATCATATCTTTTTTACGGTCTTCAATATAAAAAACCCCATCGTCATCCATTCTTCCTATATCGCCAGAGCTTAACCAACCTCCTGCATGCATTACAGTATTGGTTTCGGCTTCTTGTTGCCAATAGCCTTTCATCACTTGGGGCCCTCTAATTTGAATTTCACCAATTTGGTTGGGACCTAAAGGTTCATTTTTATCATTAACGATACGGAGTTCAGTGCTGGGTAAAGGGACACCAATTGAAGAAATAAATGATTGTTGTTGATGAGTACCTGCAGCGACCACTGGGGAACATTCAGTTAAGCCATAACCTTCTATGACAGGCATTCCAGTGAGCTCTTGCCAACGATCAGCAATATGTTTCTGCGTCGGCATTCCACCTGCAATAGTAAAACGAGCGTGACTAAAATCTAATTCTTGAAAACCAGCATGATTGTTTAGACCATTAAAAAGTGTATTTAAACCAAAAACCATTGTGAATGGATATTTACTTAAATCTGCTACGAAACCATCTATATCTCTTGGGTTGGTAATGAGTAAATTCGTTGCACCGAGAAAGAGCATAAACATCATACTCACTGAGTTGGCAAAAATATGATAAAGCGGAAGTGGGGTTACTGCATATTCCTTATCATATAAGGTTCTTGGGCTAAAATGAGCATGAACCTGTAGAACGTTAGAAATAATATTACTATGAGTCAGCATTGCCCCTTTCGCAGGACCCGTCGTTCCACCTGTATATTGGAGGTATGCTAAATCATCTACTGTTATTTGGGGATCAATAAAGGGAAGTTTCTTGCCTTCGGTTAACGCTCTACGCAGTGAAATAGCGTCAGGAATATGATATTTAGGTACTATTTTTTTGACATGTTTGATAAGAAAATTAACCAGTGTACGCTTATGTATAGCTAACTCATCGCCGATTTTGGTTAAAATAACATGCTTAATGTTAGTCTCATGCAGTATTTGCTGAAGATTATTACCAAAATTTGTGACGGCAACAATAGCACTGGACCCTGAGTCTCGTAATTGATATTTTAACTCTCGAGGGGTATAAAGTGGATTAACATTTACAATAATGAGTCCTGCTTTTAATGCACCTAAAATAGTGATGGGATATTGCAATAAATTAGGCATCATCAAGGCGATTCGTTCGCCTTTTTTCATTTTTAGTTCAGATTGTAGATAAGCAGCAAAAGCGTTACTTTTACTTTCGAGATCTTGGTAGGATAAGCTATGTCCCATATTAATATATGCTGCTTTTTTAGCATGCGCACTAAAAGACTCTTTAAACAAATCATTGATATTGTTATACATACTTGAATCTATTGTTGCGGGCACATCCTCAGGATATTGTTTTAACCACGGTTTATCATTTGTCATTATAGCCATCATTAATGTTGTTGTTTAAACATCACTATTGTAAATTAATTTACCTAATTAGTATAAAAATAATAGGCTGAATTCAATGAATTAACTACTGTTCTAGGGGGTTAGCAGTAGCTAATTTCTCGGAGTGTGACTCGTCCCTGCTTTTATCGCTTTTCCGCTTCACTCTATCTTTCTTCAACAATGAAAAAAGCATTCAGCTACTGCATTATCATGGCAGTTTCTAATGTGGCACATGCTTGCTTCAGGGTTTGTTGCTAAAGAAAACTTCGTCAGTCAGAAAAAGATAATGGGGTCAGAGCGAATAAGGTAAATCCCTCCTAACTTTCTATCATTTTGGGTCTAAAACGAGTGACAAAAGGCAAGTAATAAAGCTCAAGTCGAACAATGATTATTCTTGTAAATTAGCGAGTCTAGATGTGGCTGCGAGCTTCCAAAAAGAAACTTTTGGCAAAGCCTACAGGGATTATACTTACGGCATTTCGCATAAATTCAGCTATGGTAACCCCTAATTACTACTGCACCGATAAATGAAACCGCTATATCGTAAAGGGGCATTAATCAGTTACCTGCCTAGCTGAGAAAGGTCAGATTTAACGATGAAATGAGTAAAGCCACTTGTTCGGCTTGGTACAGATAAAAGTAACAATGTTAACCTGGATGAATCAGAGTGATAAAACGGATAATGTCTGCCGGCGACTAAAACCGGATAAAGTACGGTATCGCCACCAAGATAACCCCCATTATCAGTAAGCTGGTGACACTGGCAACAAAATACGGAAACACACATAACGCCATTCCAATACACAAGGGAACAATCGCTCTTTGACGTTTTCCATAGACAAAATACCCCATGCCAATGGCGCCAAATAGCACACTCCACATGATCATTGCTGCACTGCCCATCTGTTTGCCTCTTATCTATTGCCTACCTATTGCCTACCTATAATGAATAGATTGGCTAATTTGTTAGATTATTTTGAGCTTTGGATTTGATCCAGTCAATCAGCTAGTCAGATCTTAATGTTAATAGGCTTCCAACTAATGCAACTAATGCACTAAGGCCCATCCGCCTTTTACTATAAGACTCCAGCGTCTAAGAACCCTAATGCCATCACAAACAAGCTTGGTAAACTGACCACGAGTCAAATCAACATCAAGCACTGATTGCCAATAATGCCAGCCAACAGTACAAAAAAGCACACCTCAGCGTAACCGCTTTGGGTTAATTGTCGCCTATTAACGATGACAGTAACGAGACTAACAGACATGTACAGATCAATCGCCAGAAGCTTAATCATCAGTTTTACATGACAGATAAAACAGTTTTAAGATGACATTTTATCGCTAATCATCTCAAAAATAGCTGCAACTGTAATGATTACATGTAAAACCTTTTTATTTTTAACAACAAAATATCAACTTCATATTATCAACTATTAACCATTAAAAACGTAGACTTAAACTTTAAATGCTGATTTAAATCTTGTTTAGCAACATCTGCTTTATGATCTAGATCAAATAAACGCTTGATACTTAGAGCTCTAATCATTAGTATACTTATTAATTGAGCGTTCAATTAACAATTGTTAATACGGATAACGGACCCATTTTATGTCAAGACCTATAATGAAAAACGTCAGACAACAACAGCTGATAGATGCCACGTTAATGTCTGTCGAACAACATGGGTTACAGAACACGACGATTAATACTATTAGTGGATTAGCCGGAATGTCATCTGGGATCATCAGCCACTATTTTGGTGGAAAACAAGGGTTAATAGAAGCCACGCTAAAATTTCTGTTAGATGAATTGAAGCAAGCATTACTGGCCAGAACATCAGGCAAAACGTTAACCCCGATAGATCGGCTTTCAATGATTGTGGAAGCTAACTTTACTGAATTACAACGTTCAGGCGGCGCGACAAAAACATGGTTAAGCTTCTGGTCCCAAGCGATGCACGATCCTGGACTCGCAAGGTTACAAAACATTAATAGTCAGCGGTTATACAGCAATCTGCTTTTTTCGTATAAACAACTGTTACCTAACATTGAAGCGGTCAATGCCGCTAAGCAAACTGCGGCAGTGATTGATGGTTTTTGGTTACGCAGTGCGCTGAGTGCCACCCCAATTGAAGATTTTAAACAAGCCCAAATTTTATCTAAAGCCTTTATAAAGGCTCTGATCGTGCACAACGGAGTAAATTGATGTCATCTAGAGTTATTTATCAAAATTATATTCATGGAAAATACCAGTCAAATGGCACTGGTGAAACATTTGAAGTAACAAATCCTGCTACAGGGGAAGTCAGCTATTTAGTTGAGGTGGCAACTAAATCTGTGCAACAAGCCGCCATAGACAGCGCTAAAGTCGGTTTTGCGATTTGGTCGGCAATGGCCCCAATTGAACGTAGCCGCATTTTACTAAAAGCCGTTGCCCTACTTCGTGAACAAAATGATGAACTTGCCGCAGGTGAAGTACTCGATACTGGTAAACCATGGCAAGAAGCCTCAGTAGTCGATGTCGTTACTGGTGCCGACTCTATCGAGTTTTTTGCAGGTCTCGCCCCCAGTATTGAAGGTAATCAGCAACCTGTCGGCGCAGATTTTTATTACACTCGCCGTGAGCCATTAGGCATTTGTGCCGGTATCGGCGCATGGAACTACCCACTACAGATAGCTTGTTGGAAAGCCGCCCCTGCACTTGCTTGCGGTAATGTGATGATTTTTAAGCCTTCAGAAGAAACCCCTCGCGGCGCAATGCGTTTAGCTGAAATCTTCACTCAAGCTGGCGTGCCGGATGGCGTATTTAACGTTGTTCAAGGTGACGGTAGCGTCGGTGAATGGCTAACCACGAGTAAAGATATCGCTAAAGTATCTTTTACTGGTGAAGTGGGAACCGGTAAAAAGGTCATGGCAGCCGCCGCTGGCTCACTAAAATACGTGACCATGGAGCTGGGCGGTAAGTCGCCATTGATTATCTTTAACGATGCCGACGTTGAAAATGCCGTATCAGCTGCGATGTTAGCTAACTTTTATACTCAAGGCGAAGTCTGTACTAATGGTACTCGAGTCTTTGTGCAGCAAGATATTTATCCGCAATTTATTCAACGCTTAAAAGAACGTACTGAGCAGAACATTATTTGCGGCGATCCAATGGACCCTAACACTAATTTCGGGGCATTGATCTCACTCGACCATCAACAAAAAGTACTTGACTACATTGATATCGGTAAAAAAGAAGGTGCTACATTATTAACCGGTGGAACAGTATTACAGCCTGACAATGCCCCTAATGGTTTCTTTGTTGCCCCGACTATCTTTACTGATTGTACCGATGACATGACCTTGTCTAAAGAAGAAGTGTTTGGGCCGGTAATGTCGGTATTAACCTTTACTGATGAAGACGAAGTGATCCGTCGAGCTAATAGCACTCATTTAGGTTTAGCGGCTGGCGTGTTTACTCAAGACATAACCCGTGCTCACAGAGTGATCCACCAAATCCAAGCAGGCATTTGTTGGATTAATGCCTATGGCGCCTCCCCTGCAGAAATGCCTGTTGGTGGTTATAAAATGTCGGGGGTTGGCCGTGAAAATGGCGCTGAAACATTAAAGGCATACACGCAAATCAAAGCTGTTTACGTTGGTATGCAGTCACTTGAAAGCCCATTTTAAGGAGTGACTAAACTAATGACTCATCAATATGATTATATTATTGTCGGCGCCGGTAGCGCAGGTTGTGTATTGGCTAACCGCTTAACTGAGAACCCAGACAATAAAGTATTAATTCTTGAAACCGGTGGTAGTGACAAGAGCATTTTTATTCAAATGCCAACGGCGCTATCTATCCCAATGAATACTAAAAAGTATGCCTGGCAGTTTGAAACCGAAGCCGAACCGTATTTAGATAATCGTCGCATGCATTGCCCCCGCGGCAAAGTATTAGGCGGTTCATCATCGATTAATGGCATGGTTTACGTGCGTGGTCATGCTCGCGATTTTGACGAGTGGCAACAAAAAGGTGCAAAAGACTGGGATTATGCTCATTGCCTACCTTACTTTAAAAAAGCCGAAACATGGTCTTTTGGTGGTAATGAATATCGTGGTGATAAAGGCCCATTAGCGGTTAATAACGGCAATGAAATGAAAAACCCTTTATATCAAGCTTTTGTTGATGCAGGTGTCGATGCCGGCTATTTAGCAACCGATGATTACAATGCCAGTCAGCAAGAAGGTTTTGGCCCAATGCACATGACGGTTAAAAACGGCGTGCGTTGGTCTACGGCAAATGCCTACCTTCGCCCTGCAATGAAACGCCCTAATTTAACCGTGGTAACTCATGCTTTAGTGCACAAGGTTATCATGCAAGGTAAAACAGCTATCGGCGTTCGTTACGAGTGTAAAGGTCAGTTGATTGATATTAACTGCAATAAAGAAGTGGTGTTATCGGCCGGTTCAATTGGGTCGCCACATATTTTGCAGTTATCGGGTATTGGCGACGCCAGCACATTAGCTTGCGCAGGCATTGAGCAAGTACATCAATTACCCGGTGTTGGCCAGAATCTGCAGGATCACTTAGAGTTTTACTTCCAATTTAAGTGCTTAAAACCCATTTCGCTTAATGGCAAAATTGATCCATTAAACAAACTGTTTATTGGTGCTCGTTGGATTTTAGATAAGTCAGGTTTAGGCGCAACTAACCATTTTGAATCTTGTGGCTTTATCCGTTCAAAAGCTGGCTTAGAGTGGCCAGATTTACAGTATCACTTCTTACCTGCTGCAATGCGCTATGACGGTAAAGAAGCTTTTGCGGGCCATGGTTTCCAAGTTCATATTGGTCACAATAAACCCAAAAGCCGTGGGACTGTCACTGTGGCATCAAATGATCCCAAGGTTGCTCCACAAATTCAGTTCAATTATTTATCACACCAAGATGATATTGAAGCTTTTAGAGCTTGTGTTCGCTTAACCCGTGAAATCATCAATCAACCAGGTTTAGATGAGTATCGTGGTGAAGAAATCCAACCAAGCTTAGCGGTGCAAACCGATGAAGAAATTGATCGTTTTGTTAGAAGCTCAGTAGAAAGCGCATATCACCCTTCTTGCACATGCAAAATGGGCGAAGATGATATGGCTGTTGTCGATTCAGAAACTAAAGTTCACGGTATTAATGGTTTACGAGTGGTTGACTCGTCTATTTTCCCGACCATTCCGAATGGTAATTTGAACTCACCGACCATCATGGTCGCCGAGCGCGCTGCCGATATTATTTTAGGTAACGAGCCGCTCGCGCCAAGTTTGTCAAACGTGACCATTGCCAAACAGTGGCAAACATCACAACGATTACAAGCCCCCAAACGTCAAGTTGATTAACACTAATTAGTCGATGTGTATTCATTAATACACATCGACAACGGGTTGATGGCCAACCTACATTTTTGTAAATGGCCTATTTAGCTAAGTTCAATCTATCAGGGTTTAACTATCGTCAACACGATACTTAAGGCTTGAGGGTTTTTGCCTTTAAAAATTGTTCTATGGCATAAGAAAACATACAACAAGGAGCCAACATTATGTTCGCACACACCCTTTATTCAGGAGTCAAATAATGACTACCTGGTTATCAATAGGTATTTTATTTACGTTTATCGCTATCGCATTTGTGATTTATCGTTGGGGTAACATGCAGTGCGTTGGCGTCACACCAGTGCGTAAGTTTACTTTTATTGCCATTTTGTTCACATCTGGACTTGATGTGGGTTTAATCATGTTTCCGTTAACTGAATTTGCCGGATATGCAGATTTAGCCGCCAGTCCTGAATATGGATTTAGTAATCCGTTAGCGATTGAGTTTGGTTTTTGGGCCTGCTTAATTTGGGCATTTTATTTTCTAACGTGCTTCTACTTCTGTGTTATTGAACCAAGAGTAAAGTATTTTGAAATTCCATTAATTAAATTTATTAATAACATTGTCATTATTGGCACTTGTGCCTTTACCGCTTACTTATTATTAACCAACTTACCCTGGTATTTGCCGCAATTAGGGGATGGTGAAACGATTGTTGGCAGCTTCTACTTAATAGTATTGATGGTCATTGCCGCCGCAGTGTATTCAAGCACCAGTATTCGCTATGTTCGTTATCTCAGTTTAGGCAGTACATGGTTGTTCCTAGGTTTGATTGCCATTATGTGGTGTGGTGCATTTTTATCAGACGACTCAAGTGTGGGTGAGTTCTTTACCACATTTGCATTACTCGGTGACTACTTCGGTAATATCCATAACTTTGTGCTACCGATAAACGATTACCATGAATTTTACCTGTTCTGGTGGTTTGCGTGGAGCATTATGATTGGTCAATTTACCGCACGTTTTGTTGGTGGAATGAAAACTTATCAAGTGTTAATCGCTATGATGGTGTTCCCTTCAATTCCAATTGCCATTTGGTTCACGGTACTTTACTACTACAGCGCAAACGGCATTGACACGTCAGGTTTCTATAATCTTGCGATGGTGATTGTTGGCGTAACGTTTGTGATTAACTCACTCGATTCACTGGTACGTTTATACACTGACAACTTAAACCTAACGGTTGAACGTTTTGGTAAAATACCTTATATCGTCGGTAATGTTGTCGTACTGAGTGGTTTAACCTTGCTATTTAAATTGGATTTCCTACAAATTCAGTTGGTCGGCGCACTGGCTATTGGCTTGATATTAAGTTGTTTCGTATACATATTAAAATCACACTACCGTAATGTGGGAGATATTGAACGCTCTCCAAAAGAAAATAAAATCGATTTCACTAAAATCGAATTAGCAGACTAAACAAATAATAATAATCCAAGGAATAATGATGAATACGACAATAAAAAAGTTAGCTCTATTAAGCTTATTTGCTATACCAACTACTGTTATGGCTGGTGAGTTAAGTACCACGGTTAATGCAACGTCTGACTATACCTTTAATGGTGTTAGCCAAACGGATAATGACCCTGCATTACAAGCTAGCTTAGATTATGCTGCCAATGACGGTTGGTACGTTGGTGCATGGGCATCAAACGTCGACTTTGGCAGTGCTGATGACACTTGGTTAGAACTTGATTTTTATGCAGGTAATTATGTTGAGTTAACTGACCGAGTCTCTGTTGATGCAGGTATCGCATATTACACTTACCATGGTGATAATGCCTCTGATGAATATTACTACCCTGAGATATACACCAAATTTGGTTACGGCTCATCGCTTGGTCATACTGAATTGAACTTTTGGTATTCATGGGATTACTTTGGTGTTGATGCTGACCATTACATCATGATGGTCGCACATACCTTTACCATTGCAGAAGGTCATGACATTCGTGTAAGCGTTGACCGCTCTACGTCGCAAGACGAAGATAAGTGGGCATGGGATGGTGACAAGTCTTACAACCATTACCGTGCAGAATACATGACTAGCTGGGAAGGTTTTGACTTCAATGTTGCTGCTGAAGATACCAGCATGAACAATGATGTAAGCGATTCTCGTGTAGTATTATCTGTATCACGAACTTTCACGCTATAAACTGTTATAATCAATAATAGCAAAACAGAATAATGTCTTTGACATTATTCTGTTTTTTAATATTGAGCATGAGTAATAAGCAAAATTCTTCTCTCGTGCGGGGTCAATTATGAAGAGGAGAATAAGGGGATTATGGAAAAATACGAGCAGCTGTTAATTTCATTACGCCGGGTGATCAGAGCCATTGACATACACTCGCGCCAATTAAATAAACTATCCGGTCTAACTGGACCGCAATTAATGGTAATACAAAAAGTTGATCAGCTTGAGGCGCCACTGGCTAAAAAAATTGCCCAAGAGATTAATTTAAGTGCAGCCACAGTGACGACCATTATTGACCGACTCGAAAAGCGTGGATTTGTAATTAGAACGCGCAGTGAAACTGACAAGCGTAAAGTTCACTTATCATTAAGTGAAGCAGGTAAAACACTGTTAAACAGTGCACCTAAACCATTGCAAGAACATTTTATTATGCGCTATCAGAATCTTGAAGAATGGGAACAAAGCCAATTATTGTCTGCAGTCGAACGTATTGCGACAATGATGGATGCCAATGATATTGATGCGGCGCCTGTATTGTACGTCGGCCAAATTCAAGTAGAAGATCAACCTCAATAAGTTCCCCCTTTCTTATCTATAGCGCGAGAACCATCTTGCGTTATAGGTATTGCAGCTGGCTAGCGTTTAATCTTAATATTTACCCCTTCGGTTGTCATGTGTTGTCATCTTTTTGAAAGCCATACTGTTTCAACGTCTGCAGTGCAAATCATAGTAAATATCAGCCTAACACCAAATGCTCGATTAAAGCGAGATGGTCGGCACCATAGTCTAGAGAGAACTAAGAAAAGTGAATGGCTAATTTCGTGCATCGATCTATGCAGATATATCAACACTCAGCATTAGCCACATATTAGCCACAGAAAGACTCAAGCGCACAAACATTGATATTATTACTACCCAGAATATAAAAGACGTGACGACTTTAACGTTTCAATAAGCTTGCGACTAAAATTGTTACTCACTTTTTCATAAAACCGATTAGCCAAATACGCTAAATAACTTAACGTTCAAATCACCATCATCAGTATCTCATACTCGCTATTTACACTTTGGTTACAAGGCGCGTTGGGCTAGAAGTCTCATCAAAATTAACCAATATAAAATTGATGATGTAGGATCGGCTCATTTATCCTTTCTGCTTTACACGCTAATCAGTTAGAAAAATTGCACGATTAAAGCCTTTAAAGTCAAACTGGAGTCGTTTAGTATGAGATGAGTATGTATTCCTTTGTGCTTATAACAACATGGGAGTGGTAATTGAAAAAAGTCAATATTATCCATGTGTTATAGAGAAGCTAGTGAGTCAACTTTTTTTACTGGTTGTGCTTTGGGGTATATTGGTAAATTTTAAAATTACATTTTGGAGAGAATCAATGTTAACTGTTATGAGAGCCCCATCTCGATATGTTCAAGGTGCTAACGCTATTTTGGAACTGGAAAAACACGTTTCCTCGATAGGCACAAAGTTCTATGTTGTAGCCGATGAGTTTGTCATGAATATGACCAAGGAAAAAATAGAACAGGCCTTTGGTGGTGATACTTCAAAATTGGTATTTGAAGAATTTAATGGCCAAAGTTCCATGACAGAAATTCGTCGTATCGAAGAATTACTTAAGATGAGCGGTTGTGATGCCATTATTGGGATAGGTGGAGGTAGAACATTTGATACCGTTAAGGCGGTTGGTCATTTTTCTAAAGTCTCAGTAATTATTGTACCAACCATAGCAGCAACTGATGCGCCATGTACTGCATTATCTGTTATTTATAATGATGAAGGAGAATTTAGCGAATATCTTTTCTATCCTAAAAATCCTGATGTTGTTCTGGTCGATTCTACCATTATCGCAAAAGCACCCGTACGTTTTCTAGTAGCAGGAATGGGCGATGCGTTAGGAACCTATTTTGAGGCCAGAACTTGCTTAAATACAAAATCTGCCAACCTTGTTGCTGGTGCGGTATCTCAAGCCGGTTTTGCACTGTCTAAATTGTGTTATGAAATATTGCGTGATTATGGCTTAAAAGCCAAACTTGCCGTCGAAAATGACGCAGTAACACCTGCGGTTGAAAAAGTGTTGGAAGCCTGTACTTATCTCAGTGGTGTCGGCGCTGAAAACGGTGGTTTAGCTACGGCTCATTCTATCTATAATGGTTTCACTATTCTTAAGCAGTGTGAAAAGACCATGCATGGTGAAATCGTGGCATTTGGCACATTGGTTCAATTGATCCTTGAAGATCAGCCAATGGAAGAAATTGAAAATGTGATCGATTTCTGTTTAACCGTCGGTTTACCCATTACGTTAAATCAGATTGGTTTAACAGATTACACCAGTGAAGAGTTGATGCGTGTTGCCCAAGCGGCTTGTAAGGAAGGAGAAACGATCCACAACACCCAAGGCGGTGTGACCGTTACTGAAGTTTACAATGCTATTGTGACTGCCAATGCGATGGGTGAAGAGTATCTGCAATTAGCTTAATTTTATAAGGTAACTCCCCATCATTATAAACCGGCCGAGATGTTAATCTTTTAATGTTAGGTCCAAATTCCAAACATAAAAAGCCCCAACTCATGTTGAGGCTTTTTTTTACCACTTTCTATTACTAGAGATTATAATGGTACCCGAGGCCGGACTATTCTTGATAACAAAGAGTGGCACGCCTGATGCTTAACAAGAGTGAGATGGATGTTCATCTTTATTCTTTACAACTAAATTCAAGATGTAAAAAAGCCCCAACTAATGTTGAGGCTTTTTTACACCATACTTACGTATGTAAATGATGGTACCCGAGGCCGGACTTGAACCGGCACGCTTATTCAGCGAGGGATTTTAAATCCCTTGTGTCTACCGATTCCACCACTCGGGCAAAGTGTTGTTTTAACCGTTACTAAAAGTAACCATTAAACGCAATATTGTGGAGGCGCAACCCGGAGTCGAACCGAGATAGGCGGATTTGCAATCCGCAGCATAGCCATTCTGCCATCGCGCCATGCTTTAACCAATTTCATCTCTATCGGATGAGAAAGAAATTGGAGCGACATATCGGGTTCGAACCGATGACCTATACCTTGGCAAGGTATCGCTCTACCAACTGAGCTAATGTCGCATATCTAACGCTTTAACGCTTCATTAATACTGCAGAAAAACCTGTATCAACTGAATTAATGTCGCATTTGTAACTCTTTAACGCTTAACAGCTAGAGAACGTTTCCCCTGACTGCGGAACGGCATTCTACCGTTTTAGCCCTGATAGTCAATCAATAAAAACAGATTTATTGCCACAAAATGACTGTTTGGTGCATAAAACAGCAGTATGATTAAATATATTACAAGGCGCATAAAAAAGCATCTCCAAAGAGATGCTTTATCATTAACCTTACGGGTAAGTACTCAATAAACAGACATATTCAGTATAAAGACTTTACTGATCGTCCCCATCACCTAAGGTTGATATTTATAACGTATTAATTTTTTGGTAACGACAATGTGGTTAAACCAAGCATTTTTTGCATAACACCAACAACTTGGCAGCTATAGCCAAACTCGTTGTCATACCAAACGTATAAAATAGCGCGCTTACCTTCAGCAATCGTCGCTTGAGAGTCAACCACACCCGCATAACGTGAACCAACTAAATCGCTAGATACAATTTCAGTTGACTCAGTAAAATCAATTTGATTCTGAAGTCCAGACTGTAATGCCACATCTTTTAAGTATTCATTCAGCTCATCACGATTAGTTTCAGATTGTAGATTAACACTGATGATAGCCATAGATACGTTAGGTGTTGGTACACGGATCGCGTTACCGGTTAACTTACCTGCTAATACAGGCAATGCTTTGGCAACGGCTTTAGCTGCACCCGTTTCAGTAATAACCATATTCAATGGTGCGCTGCGACCACGACGGTCAGCACTGTGGTAGTTATCGATCAGGTTTTGATCGTTAGTATAAGAATGAATGGTTTCTACGTGGCCATTCTCAATACCGTATTTATCATTGACCGCTTTTAACACTGGAGTAATGGCGTTAGTGGTACAGCTTGCCGCCGATACAATGGTGTCTTCATCGAGAATATCATTTTCATTAACACCGAATACGATATTTTTAATCGCACCTTTAGCGGGTGCCGTTAACAATACTTTGGTCGCACCAGGGCTTTTAAGGTGTAAACCTAAACCAGCTTCATCTTTCCAAATACCGGTGTTATCCACGACTAAAGCATCGTTAATGCCATACTGAGTGTAATCAACTTGGTCTGGAGAATTAGCGTAAATGATCTGAATGTAAGTACCGTTGGCAATGAGCGCGTTGTTTTCTTCATCCACTTCAACAGACCCATTAAACGGTCCATGTACTGAATCACGACGTAATAGACTGGCACGTTTTTCTAAATCGCTCTTTTTCCCACCCCGTAAAACAATGGCACGCAGACGCAATTTATTGCTCTTACCTGTACGTTCAATTAACAACCGAGCTAATAAACGGCCGATACGACCAAAACCGTAAAGAACAACATCACGAGGAGGGGTATCATCACCATGATTAACCGCTTCTGACAATTCGTGAGCCATATAAGCTTCAATACCGCTCGCATCCTTGTTATCACGCCAGTAATTAATGGCTAATTTACCGATATCCACTCTGCAATGCTTAATGGCTAATTTGCTTAGTGCTACAACAAATGGGAAACTTTCACGAAGACGTAACTTTTCACCGACATGACGACGCACTAAACGGTGTGACTTAATGATTTCGATGGTTGATGCGTTTAGTAATGGTTTACCATATACCATTACTTCAATGCCTTGATTACGATACAATTTGCCAAGCAACGGTTGCATTGCTTCTGCCATTTCGAAACGTTCTTGCCAGCTTTGTAAATGTTTATCTGCACTCATGTAGGGATCCTTTATCTCACTTTTCTATTATTTTCAGAAAGGTTTGAGTAACAATAAGAAAAGACCAATAATTTAGTATATTGTATGGGGACTGCCCCTGTTGGTCGGCGACATTGTAATAAAATACACGCTATTTCGCTAGTAACAAATTTTCGGTAAACGTGTAATTTTATTAGACAATTCAGCTCTTGGAGACGCTTTTGAACCATAATTTTGTATTAATTACATCATTTACAGTTATTGGGGCGTTTTTTGGTCTTTTTGGCTGTGATAATGGCCGTAATAGCGAACTAATTTGTAAAAATAATCCTGAACTTTGTAGCGATTTACACAAAGATAGTTGGTGTCGCTTTGAAAAAGCCGACTTGATCCGTCATCGATACGCGTTAAAACAAACTTCATCGCCCACTGGTAAGCAACTCTATCAACAGCTTGTCCATCTAGAAGATTATAGTAAATGCATCGAATTGGCCGCTGGAGTGCAACATAAACTTAATACCTACCGTACTCGTGATCGCGAGCAAGCATTTGCGGTAAGCACCCAAACACTCGCTGAACTGCAAGAATTTACCCGCACTAATAATGATGTGCATTTAGCTTTTTATCGTTGGATGCGTTTCAACGACCAAGCCGGATTCACCATTGTAGAAGACACCTATAAGCAAGGTAACCTCGTCGACAATGAAATTATTACTCAACTAGCCGCCTATTATGTGCGGGTCTCCCCTCACGACGCTAAATCACTTTATTTGCATTTGTTATCCACATCAGAGCCAGCCAATGTCGATCCTGATTGGTTTTTAGCATTAGCCTCAATTTACCGCCAACAACAGGATAGTGAAAAAGAGTATATGCTAACCAGAGCCAATTTGTTAATGAGCGAAAACCTTGCCGATGAGGAACAAGTATTAGCCATCATTAATAGTGATCATAAGCGCGCATTAGTTTTAGACCGCCAAGCAGTTGAATTAGTATCAACGGTAATGAGCAATAAATTTGCCAATAGTCACAGTGAAACATTATTGAAATAAACGACGATTTTACTGTTTATGTCAGCTTTTGCAGCAATAATTATTTATGTAAACTTACAAAAATGTGGTTAATTTATCTTCAATACGGGCTAAATGTAAAAATAATACGACAATTATGCCCTTTATTCGGCATATTTGGGTGATTTAACTTGATTATTATAGCCAGTTTGGTAATTTTACAACTAGGCGATCCACATGCCACCAAATTATTTTAACTTGAGGGATATGAGATGACTATCCGTGTAGCAATTAACGGCTATGGCCGTATCGGTAGAAATGTTTTACGTGCACTGTACGAAAGCGACAAAGATTACCCAATCGAAATCGTAGCATTGAATGATTTAGGTGATGCGTCAATTAATGCCCACTTAACTAAGTATGATACTGTTCATGGTCGTTTCAACGCTAAAGTTGATCATGACGATGAAGCTATCTACGTCAATGGTGACAAAATCTTAACTTTCCAAGAACGTGACCCATCAAAGTTACCTTGGGCTGAGTTAAAAATTGATGTTGTTTTTGAATGTACTGGTATCTTTACTTCTAAAGAATCTGTGCAACCACACCTTACTGCAGGCGCAAAGAAAGTTATTATTTCTGCTCCAGGTAAGAATGTAGATGCAACCATCGTTTATGGTGTGAATAACGACATATTAACCTCAGACATGACAGTGATTTCAGGTGCATCATGTACTACTAACTGTTTAGCGCCTATGGCTAAGCCGTTAAATGATGAAATTGGTATTGAGTCAGGTCTAATGACCACAATCCATTCATACACTAACGATCAACGTTTATCTGACGTGTACCACACAGATTTACGCCGTGCTCGCGCTGCGGCAATGTCGATGATCCCAACTAAAACCGGTGCAGCTGCTGCAGTAGGTTTAGTGGTTCCTGAGCTTCAAGGCAAATTTGACGGATTAGCGGTACGTGTACCAACGATTAATGTGTCTTTAGTTGACTTAACCTTCTTAGCGTCTCGCGACACCACTATTGAAGAAGTTAACGCCATCATCACTCGTGCTTCACTGCAGTCTCCTATGTCTGAAGTGTTAGCGATTAATGAAGAACCATTAGTGTCTATCGACTTTAACCACAATCCTTTCTCTTCTAATTTCGACGCAACACAAACACGTGTTAACGGTCGTTTAGTGAAAGTGATGTCATGGTACGACAACGAGTGGGGTTTCAGTAACCGCATGTTAGACAACGCTGTTGCACTAATGAACGCTAAGTAATCTACCTTGTAGAGTCGCTTGTTGGATTTAGTTTAGCTTAAGGGCCTCGCATTTATTGTGGGGCTTTTTGTTGGCTGTTGGGTAAACCGTGTACCCTTTGTGTGTGCTGGTGCTGGCAGGATTTTAGCTTCAACGTTACTGAAGTAGGTAACAAAAATGAATGTATCCATTAATGTCTAAAATACCATCGTGATTATGTGGTGATGAAATTATAATCGTTACAACAAATTGCCACATAATTGGATCATGGTTATTCGAAGCACAAAATCGAGTCAAAAATTTTTTAGCTCTTGGTAATTATTATTAATTTAAAAAACAATACCTTTGACTATAACCTCAGCTGAACAATATTTTAATATCAGATATTAGTTGTTACTAAGCATTGGTATTATTTTAGATAACTCGATTCTGCTAAATAAAAAGCCGACTTGATGTCGGCTTTCATTTTTCTGTTCACACTAAACTTTGCGCTTAGGCGTTGCCCTTCACTTTCATATTCAATTCTTTGGCAAAATCGAGCATGCGGGTGAGTGGGATGAGTGCTTTGATGCGCAGTTCTTCGCTAACAAAGATTTCATGGTCAGTTTTGTCGGTATCAACCAATGACGCTTCGATAGCGGGTAAACCGTTCATGGCCATCCACGGGCAATGAGCGCAGCTCTTGCAGGTCGCGCCGTTACCACCGGTTGGAGCTTCGAGTAAGGTTTTACCTGGCGCCGCTTGCTGCATTTTATAAAAAATACCGCGGTCTGTGGCAACAATAAAAGTGTCATTAGGCATTGTTTGCGCAGCGTTAATGAGCTGGCTGGTAGAGCCAACGGCATCGGCAAGTTCAATCACACTGGCAGGTGATTCTGGATGAACAAGGACGGCTGCTGTTGGATGTTGCTTTTTAAGCTGGCGTAAGGCTTTGGCTTGAAACTCATCATGCACAATACAATCGCCCTGCCATAACAGCATATCAGCGCCAGTTTGCTTATTGATGTAAGCGCCTAAGTGACGGTCTGGTGCCCAGATGATTTTTTTATCTTGGCTGTCTAAGTGCTCAACAATTTCAAGTGCAATACTTGAGGTTACCACCCAATCTGCACGGGCTTTTACTGCGGCAGAGGTGTTGGCGTATACCACCACGGTATGATCAGGGTGCGCATCGCAAAACTCACTAAAGAGTTCTATCGGACAACCTAAATCTAATGAACAGGTTGCTTCTAACGTTGGCATTAAAATGGTTTTTTCTGGGCTTAAAATTTTTGCGGTTTCGCCCATAAACTTCACCCCTGCGACAATTAATGTCTTTGCTGGGTGATCACGACCAAAGCGTGCCATTTCTAGAGAATCAGATACGCAGCCGCCGGTTTCTTCTGCTAAGGCTTGAATTTCAGGGTCGGTATAGTAATGGGCCACTAACACCGCATCTTTTTCAATCAGTAACTGCTTAATGTGTGCTTTATATTGTGCTTTTTCAGCGTCAGACAACACGGCAGGTTTAGGTGGAAACGGATACTCAATAGTTTCAATTTTAGGTGCCGACAAACTCATACAGGTTCCAAACGATTGACATTGTCCGGATATTATACGAAATCGTGGTTAAAAACAAAAGGACGCGTTAGCGTCCTTTTAGATAAGGTAGTGTATTAAACACTTAACAGTATTAGTGCATGGCTAAAAGCATTTCTTGCGGTTGTTCTAGGTAGTGTTTCCATAGATTACAGAAACGGGCAATGGTGCCGCCATCAATGACGCGGTGATCGCCTGACCAACTCACTTGCATGATCTTACGTGCTTCAACTTCGCCATTGGCGTTAAAGCGCGGCAATACCTGCAATTTACCCAAAGCCACAATCGCCACTTCAGGTTTGTTGATAATGGGTGTTGCCACCGTACCACCTAGAGCACCAATGTTAGAAATCGAAATAGTGCCGTCTTTTAAATCTGCTGGTGATACTCGTCCGCTGCGCGCGGCAGTCGTTAAGCGAGTAATATCAGCGGCGATTTCTAAAATCGATTTACTTTGCACATCTTTAATATTGGGCACCAACAAACCGACTTTGGAGTCAACGGCCATACCAATGTTATGACGTGACTTGTAGGTGAGTTCAGTGCAATCGGCATTCACTTGGCTATTTAATATCGGAAATTGGGTAATCGCTAACGACATGGCCTTCATAAAGAAGGGCATCATGGTGAGCTTCACTTCATCGGTTGAATAACGTTGCTTCATGCTTTCACGCAAGGCAACCAGTTCGGTTAAATCAAACTCTTCACAGTAAGTAAAATGCGGGATAGTCGATACCGACTCTACCATCATCTTCGCCATGATAGCCTTCACGCCTTTGATGGGCTCGACTCTATCGCTTGCTCCAGCATAGCTAACAGTAGGGCTATTATTTATTTGACCAGCTTGATTTTCTAATTGACCACCGACTTGACCACTTACTTGATTAGCAGAAGATGACACCGGCGTTGTGCTTACAGCAGCTTGGGTGGAACTTGCTCCCTGCTGATGACGTTCAATGTCTTCTTTATAAACACGGCCATTTTTGCCAGTACCCACAACCATAGCAATATTAATGTCTCGCGAGCGGGCCATGCGGCGTACCGCCGGACTGGCTAACGCTTTACCTTGTGCAACAGGTTCAAGATTACCTTGTGGCGCAGCAACTTGAGCTTGTTCAGCAACCTCTACCGTCGCGGACTGAGTATGACTATCCGCTGCCACTTCAATGGCAAATAAAGGCGAGTGAACTTTAGCGAGCTGTCCTTTGCGATAATGCAGTTTGACAATTTTACCGGCTTTCATTGCAGGTATTTGCACTAAGGCTTTATCGGTCATCACATCAGCAATAGGCTGATCTTCAACCACCATATCGCCTTCTTTTACTAACCAATCAACCAATTCACATTCAACAATACCTTCGCCAATGTCTGGCAATAAGAATTCTTCAATGTTTGATTGGCTGCTTGAGGTGGTAACAACAGCATTACTGTCGTTAACGCTTGTGTCATTAATGGCCGTGTCGCTAACCGCTGTGACTTCAGCAACCGGCGCGTCAGTGACACTATCGCTCTCTTCACCTTCCATTTCTACTGCGTACAATGGTTGATGCACAATGGCTATTTCACCTTTAGCGTAGTACAGCTTAGTAATTTTTCCGCCATGGGGCGCTGGAATTTGCACTAACGCTTTATCAGTCATTACATCTGCAATCGGCTGATCTTCAGTGACCATATCACCTTCACTGACTAACCAATCAACTAATTCGCATTCCACCACACCTTCGCCGATGTCGGGTAAAATAAAATCTTTAATCATATCTTACTCCTAATAGGCCACTGTGGCTTTGATGGCTTCGAATGTCTTTAACTCATCTGGCATGTATTCTTTTTCATGCACTAATGGATAAGGCGTATCTAATCCGCACACACGGCTGATGGGTGATTCAAGTGATAAGAAGCATTCTTGCTGAATAGTTGCGGCAATTTCACCGGCAAAACCTCCGGTTAATGGCGCTTCATGGTTAATCAGCAAACGACCCGTTTTGGTCACTGATTTTACAATAGTTTCAACGTCCCATGGCGCTATGGTGCGTAAGTCGATAATTTCACATGAAATACCTTCTTTCTTGGCACGTTCGCAGGCCTTTTCAACGATGTCCATCTGTGCCCCCCAAGCCAAAACAGTAATATCACTGCCCTGTTTAACCACTTGTGCTTTACCTAACTCAATGACGTAGTCGCCAGCTGGCACTTCGCCAACAGAGGCTCGATACAAACGTTTAGGTTCAAAGAAAATCACTGGGTTTGGATCGCGAATAGAGGCCAATAACAAACCTTTAGCTTGTTCAGGATTACGCGGAATGACCACCTTTAAACCTGGCGTTTGCGTAAAATACGCTTCAGGTGATTGGGAGTGGTAATGACCACCTGCGATACCACCACCATAAGGTGTGCGGAAAGTTAACCCACCTACATCGAATTGATTGCCGCTGCGGTATCTGAATTTTGCTGATTCATTAACGATTTGATCGAATGCAGGAAAGATATAATCAGCAAACTGAATTTCAGCAACCGCGGTCATACCATAAGAGGCTAAGCCATTAGCAAAACCCGCAATACCTTGTTCAGTCAACGGCGTGTTAAAACAACGGTCGCGCCCAAATAGTTCTTGCAGGCCCGAAGTGGCACGAAATACCCCACCGAAGTGACCAACGTCTTCACCAAAAATTACCATGCGCTCGTCGGCAGTCATGGCTATTGATAGCGCCTCATTAATGGCGTGTAACATATTCATTTGAGCCACGGTTTAGAGTCTCCCTGCACTTTTTGGATAGGCTTTTGGATACTTATTGATATGCTCTTTCAACTCTTTCAGCTGCTTTCTCAATGCTGGAGTGGGTTTATCAAGCACGTCTTCGATGATCTCGTCTAATTTCGGAACAGGTAACTTTTCAGCCACTTTAACCGCTGCGAGGACTTCTTCGCGATAACGTTCGAACAATTTGGCTTCATCGGCTTCGGTGAGCCAATCTTTATTGATCATCCATAATTTAAAGCGTTTAACTGGATCGTGTTGTTGCCATTTGGCCTCTTCATCTTTTGAACGATAACCCGATGGATCGTCAGATGAAGAATGCGCACCCAAGCGATACGTCATCGCTTCAATTAATACTGGTGCATTGTGCTCAAGTGCATAGGCACGAGCTTGTTGAGTTGCCGCTAACACCGCAAGCATGTCATTACCGTCAACACGAATGGTGTGCATACCGTAACCGACTCCACGACTGGCAATACCATTGCCGGAGTATTGTTCTTCCGTTGGTGTTGAAATGGCATAACCATTATTGCGGCAGAAGAAAATCGTCGGCGATTTCAGCACTGCAGCCATGTTTAAACCAGCATGGAAGTCACCTTCTGACGCGGCGCCTTCACCAAAATAACAAATGGCCACGTTACGTTTACCTTGTAACTTCATACCGTAAGCCACACCTGTGGCTTGTGGGATTTGGGTTGCCAATGGTGACGAAATCGTTTGGTAATTCAGTTCACGGCTGCCGTAATGAATCGGCATTTGACGACCTTTACCTAAATCTTTTTCGTTACTGAACATTTGGTTCATAAATTGTTCAGTCGTAAAACCGCGATACCGCAATGATGCGTGTTCACGATATTGAGCCAAAATGACGTCGTCTTTATCTAACGCGGCGGTACTGCCTATAATTGAGGCTTCTTCACCGGTACAGGTCATGTAAAAACTAATACGCCCTTGACGCTGTGCACCCAACATACGCTCGTCTAATACGCGTGTAAAAATACACGTATCAAAGATTTTATCAGCCAGAGCCTTGTCGATTACCGGTAAAACCGCGTTTTCATACGTGGTGCCATCGGCTTGCAAAATACGCAAAATGGGGATGTGCAATGACGCTTTGTCTAAGAAGCTGACACGGTGCACTGTTTCATTGGTCAGTGGTGCGTTGCTCATATTATGCTCTTGTTATTGTTGAACCATGTTCAATATAAACACGGCTCTATTTATACTATGCAAGTAGACATTACGTTAACGTAAACTACCTATCAATACTTACTTTAACGGTAAATGCATTTTACTCACGATTAACATGTATATATTGCTTTACGGCTATACGATTGACTCATTCGGTGCAGGCACTAAACATAACACTGTACGCTGCCCTATCGGCACATTCGCATTAGGAAACACAATCGCTTCTTGAGGGTGTTCTACTTTAATCTCTACACCACCTTCGGTTGCTAGCACTTCGCCCTGACTAAAGGCACTGAAGTTTTCGGCATCACCGGCAAAGCTAAAAGCAAAGTCTTCAACATGCTTATTGATCGAGCGAGACACCTTATATAAGTTGACCTTGGAAGAGTCGAACTCAACAGGCGCTAACGCAGTTTCGGTGATCAGCTTTTCAAGCATAGTATGAGTTTGAGTAAAACGACTCATGTCATTTTGCCCAAATGGCATCACCTTACCTAATTCAACCGTGAAGGCATCTGCTTGAAATTGCTGTGACGAATAATAACTAAACGTCGTTGTGGGTTCATGATGAAACAACATGGTATCGACACCACATGCCGCTAAAAACATGATTTGCTCCGCGCTAAAGGCTCGCCCTGGGCGGTATGGATAAATAGCAAATTTTTCATGCTTTGACGCACGGATGGCGGTATGTAAATCGTAATGTATGCGTTGATGGTCGCTATTGGCGTTAAAAAAGTCGGCGACATGTTGCTCTAATGCTTTGGCGCGGTGACGTTCTGGATGAGTTAAACCCTCACCTTTTGAGTGCGCACCACTGAACAGACGGTTCATGTTTTCGTCAATAAAACGGGTTTGATTAATGATGGCCGCAGGATTACCTATTAAGAATAAACACCGCTGTTTAGCGATGATTTTCTCACTCAACAAATCATGAATAAGTTGATTACACATTTCAATTGGCGCGGTTTCATTACCGTGGATAGCACTGGATAGTACAATGTCTTTGGTCGAATTTTGGCTCGGGGTAAACACAATGACACCCGTGTCGAGTACATCAACATGAGTATGTGTCCCTAACATAAAATCAAAACAGCCATCTATTTTGTCGGGATTGGCTAAAGTGTAAGCTAAAAAATCTTGGTCTTTCAGTAGATTAGATAACACAAACAACTCCTTGTATGCTTTATTATGCGGCATGATTAAGTTAGCCATTGTGCACCACTTAACATTAATTGCCTGTTTTTATCGGCGGATTCTAACATAGGCAAACATTATTTTATTGGTGGCATATGTTAGATTTATTTATTAATAAAAGTTTGCTTGCAAAACATCTCAATATTCAACACAACTATAGCCATCTAGACTTCTGTAAATTATTTTAAGGGTATGTCATGGCGTTAGCAACATTTGGTGCAGGTTGTTTTTGGGGTGTTGAATATTTTTTCCGTGACATTAACGGCGTCAGTAACGCAACTTGTGGCTACATGGGTGGCCAAGACAGTGCGACAACATATAAAGAAGTCAAAACCGGTTCAACCGGTCATGCTGAAGTGGTACAAGTTGAATTTGACCCGCAAGTAGTCAGTTTTGACGATTTATTGGACGTGTTTTGGCAGAACCATAATCCAACCATGTTAAATATGCAGGGCGGCGACATTGGTACCCAATATCGAAGTACTATATTTTTCCACGATAAACAGCAAAAGGCCGAAGCTGAAACCTCTAAGCTGGCGTTAGCGCGCAGTGGTAAATGGGGACAGCGTCATATTGTGACCGAAATTGTACCGATACAAACATTCCACATAGCCGAGGAATACCATCAGAATTATTTAGAAAAAAATAATTTACCAACATGTCACTTGGTTTATTAATTGGATTTAGATAAATAGTACTTTTCTTATTGCGTGATCAATCAAAATCACTGAGATTTTTGAGTTTACGACACATTGTTGAAATAAGGGAGATGTCCTTATTTCAACAATGAAAAATAAACACCCTATTTGAGCAACGGCAGAGGATAGATTTTTTTGTTAGCTTTTACTTAATATTACTCATCGATGTTCAATCAATCACCCAGTAACACTATTAACTTTTATGGATATATAAATAGTAAATAAATATTCCAAGAGTAAAAATACTGACCGATGAAATAATGTAGAACCACGCAAGTTTTTTGTCTTTGCTTCGACTAAAGCGCTTTGTCGCTTCAATATTAACAAGAGAAGCATGACGTTTGAGGTTGGGCCAAGCGATAACCCCAGCGTAAGCAACCATTCGTGTACAAATACCTTTATCCCAAGCAGGGGGCTCTATCCCTTCTTTCAACATTTCTTGCTCAAGATGTTTAATAGTAATGCGGCCAAATAAAAAAGTTGTAATACACCATATACAAAGAGCAATAAAAAATAATATTTCCATCCAACTTTCAGTTGATAGTTCTAACATAAATCCCTCGCTATAGGCTATTTAACCAGTCACCTAAATTAAAGGCTTTATTATCTCCGAATATCACAATCCCATCACCGGCCTTAGTAACCACAAAACCAATTGTTATCGTCGTATCTAAATATTAACGCAACCAATTTTGCTAGCTATCAGGGCCGTATAGATAAGCAACAGTGAACATAAGAGTAAAAAACACAACACTAGAGATCTGTACAAATACAGCCAAATACCAGTCGACTTTTCGACTAAAGCGCTTGGTAGCTTCTATGTCAACAATAGAAGCATGCCTTTTAGCGTTAGGGCGCATGATAATACTCGCATAAGCTGGGTATCTCATACCTATGCCTTTATCCCATTCTGCCGGCAATATGTCTTCTTTTGCCATTTCGCGCTCAATATGCTTAACGGTAATTCGGCCAAACAAAAGTACAGCAATACTCCACATACAGAAGGTAATAAAAAAAAATATACCCATCCAGTCTTCAGTTGATAGTTCTGACATGAATACCTCCTTTACAGGCTATTAAGCCAATCTCCGATATTATAGGCTTTATTGGCAGCCCATTTCCCAGCAATATCTCCACCTTTAGCCGCTACAACTCCAACCGTTATGGCAGTACCGATAATAATGACCCATCCAACAGGCGTAGCTAGCATAGCAACACCTAGGCCAGCTGCTACGACTTGACCTCCCCCCCATAAACCAGCAGCTGTACCCATACCAAAACCGGCAGTTTCAACTGCTGCACGTTTTTGCCAATTAGCTCCAGCTAAATAATCAACATGCACATTGCCCGCACGAATCCCAGCATCAAGCACAATTAATCCTTTACCGAGAACATTAGCTCCCATTTCAAAAGCACGTAAATTTTGAAAATCGACTGTAGAGGTAAATTGAATTGGTTTTATGGACCTACCGCTTTTTGCTTTATTGATACCACGATCAGCATTACGGTAAACAGTACCTCTTTTGCTTTTGACCCGACCAATGTATTTATTGATTTCTGTTTGGAATTTTTGATTAAAGTCTTTCCCGAGTTCCCTTGCATTTTGTTCTAATATCATCATTTGGGCTTTAGGATATTTTGCTTGTGCGCCAATTCTTACTTTCTCTAATGCATCTTGAAGTTTATGAGCGGCTTTAGCAAAGCTACTTAATCTTGTATCTAAGGCAGTTGATGCTGCGCCTATGGCTCCTATGCTTTCATTGCGCACCATGGGTGCTAACTCAGCTTGATAAAAATCAGCGAGTGCTTGCAGGTTTTCGCCTCCAAACATATAATCCATCACAGCGATATTTCGTTTTGCTTGTTGTGGTAAAGATTGTATTTGATTAAGCGTGCAAACTAATTCAGGCCTTTCTTGGCGCCAATTAGTGCCATTAGTGTTGCCACTACGCATAATAAAAGGGGTGCCAGCAGAGACAAAAGCACCATTAATATGTGGGTTGTCTTGTTGAAACGTGGCAAAGACTTGTTCGTTATTTGGGTTAATTGGGAAGGTATTACTTTTGCTATAGCATAGCTCTATATTATTTGGCATCGTTTAGTCCTTTAAAAAAATCAATCCTATTGAAGCTGCTATGAATCATTTGAGCTTCAATCAATGAGCAATGAATATATTATCATTTAAAAAAAATGATGTATAATTGTTAAACAAATATTTGGCTTTAGCGATGAGCGATGACGTTTCATTGGAATAAATGTTATTTCTCTGATCCAAGGTATGCTTTCAGATCAGCAATTGTTTAATCGCCATTTTAAAAACGATTGTTTTTTGCACACCAGTTCTGATTTGCTCACAAAAAAAGTCTTTAGATATCACTTACTATCGTTCGTTACTACTCATTTGGTATATTTTACCGTTGTGGTTACCTCTACCTAAGCAAGTTATAACGATTAACTATTCTATTGAAAAAAGTCAACAGGCACTAGCTCGTTTGATTTATTTCAGGCTAGTTCGCTTGCCTAAAGCGAGTTATTGACATAATAGATAACCCCAATCGATTTCTTACACTCAACTTCACTTTACCCGCCGCAGTAAATTCCATACAATCCATGGCAATTGCTTAGGGCATGTTATCGGAGAACAAAATCATGAGTGAAGCTCGTCACGTTAACCTACTAATTTTAGGTTCTGGCCCTGCCGGCTATACTGCTGCAGTTTATGCTGCACGTGCTAATTTAAAACCTGTGATGATCACAGGCATGCAGCAAGGTGGGCAATTAACCACGACTACTGAAGTTGAAAACTGGCCAGGCGATGCAGAAGACTTAACCGGCCCAGCATTAATGGAACGCATGCAAAAACATGCAGAAAAGTTTGATACTGAAATTATTTTTGACCACATCAACGAAGTAACCTTAACCGAGCGCCCTTTTCGTTTAAAAGGCGATAATGGCGAATTTACTTGTGATGCATTAATTATTGCTACTGGTGCTTCAGCTAAATATTTAGGGCTTCCTTCTGAAGAAACCTTTATGGGTCGCGGTGTGTCAGCGTGTGCGACTTGTGATGGCTTCTTTTACCGTAACCAAAAAGTTGCAGTGATCGGTGGTGGTAACACCGCGGTTGAAGAAGCACTTTATCTAAGCAATATTGCTTCTGAAGTTCACTTGGTTCACCGCCGTGACAGTTTCCGTTCAGAAAAAATTCTGATCAACCGTTTAATGGACAAAGTGGCTAACGGTAATATCATTTTACATCTCGACCAAACACTTGAAGAAGTCACTGGTAACGAAATGGGTGTAACGGGTCTTAAAAAGAAAAGTACTAAAGACGGTTCAGTAACTGATTTAGACGTTGCGGGTGTATTCATCGCCATCGGTCACAGCCCAAATACGGGTATTTTTGCTGACCAATTAGAAATGAGTCATGGTTACTTACAAGTAAACAGTGGCTTACAAGGTAATGCGACTCAAACTAGCATTGAAGGCGTGTATGCTTGTGGCGACGTAATGGATCAACATTATCGTCAAGCTATCACATCAGCCGGTACCGGTTGTATGGCTGCATTAGATGCAGAGCGTTTCTTAGACGCGCAAAAGTAATCTACCTCGCTAACGCTACAAAAAAAGAGCAGCTTCGTCTGCTCTTTTTTATTGTCTGATAAATGGTTTACATCGCTTTATACCCATCAGGCCTCAAGATGCTTTATCCGGTACCCGCTCGGATGCCAAATAAAGATGCCACATTTGTTAATGGCCATTCCCTTGTCACTTGTTGCAACGCCGTTGGCGTTACTCTGTTAGGTTTATGCCATTAATCTAGATAAATTATAATAAATTAAATGCCTTTTTAAACTTCTTTTTGATAAAACACTGCTTCGGTATCACCTAATGGATCTCGATGAATACTTTTGTGTTGGAAGGTCATCCCGAGTTTTTTCATGATCGCGATAGACGCTAAGTTTTCTTCTATCGCCACGGCACTGACATTAGTGACCTCATCTACTGCACTCACCACGTCCATGACAGCTTGGGCCGCTTCTGTTGCGTAACCTTTACCCCAACTTATGTGCTTAAATCGCCACCCTAATTCAAGGTTATGCGGCTGTGCTTGGGTAAAAAAATGCATTGGTCTGACTAACACCCAGCCCAAATAGGCACCGCTTAAGCCATGATTGTCGTTGTCAGCACACGTTAATGCCTGTACCTTCCATAATCCCCAACCTTTGGCTGGATTTAAATATTGAGCCAATCTGGGGATCATCACCGTATCAATCTGATGTTGAGTGGTTTTGTGTCCTCCATTTAAAAAATGCATCACCCGTTCGTCTTGGTCTAGTTCAAATAATAATGCGCTGTCATCAAGGGTTATTAATGATAATTGTAATCTAGAGGTATTAGCGACCAACATGTTTTTTATCCTTGGGTTGACGCACAAATTGACACACAAGTTTACACAATGAAACAACAAACAATAAACATATCGATTAACATATACCATTGAAAAAACTATTAGCAGTATGCACAGCAATTTGCTGCAAAAAAATCGGATATTAAGAGGAAGGATTGTGGCGACTAAAAAACAAATCATATTACCAATCATAGTATTAGGAATTGGAATAGCCGGTTTAGTTGGCTTCTCTGCGTTAAAAAAGCCCCCAGAAGAAAAGCCCGCTGTTGATAACACTCCTTTAGTGTCGGTTGAAGCAATAGAGTATAACACGATGACCTTTTCGGTCAGTTCATATGGTGTTGTGGCCGCCAAATACGATACCGAACTCGTGTCGCAAGTAAGTGGTGAGATTATTTATTTAGCCGATGGATTCGTCAAAGGCGGATTTGTTAAAAAAGGCGATATTCTCGCCAAAATAGACCCTAGCGATTATGAAGCAGGCTTATTAGATGCTCAGGCCAATGTTGCCGCATCCAAAGCTAATATGGTTCAAGAGCGAGCCAATGGCGAAGTTGCTTTGCGAGAGTGGGCGGAAATTACCAGCAGCAAGCCAACGGCTCTCAGTTTGCGGAAACCGCAATTAGCCCAAGAGTTAGCAAAGCTAAAAAGTGCTGAAGCAGGCTTATTACGCGCACAACGTGATTTAGAACGTACCGTGATCCGCGCACCGTATGATGCACTCATTTCCAGTCGAGAAATCGGTTTAGGTGCATACATGACTACGGGCAGTAAAATTGGCCATGTTTACAATACAGATACAGCTGAGATCCGCTTACCACTAGCCGATAAAGATATGCAATATTTAGACAGCAAAGGCACCCATGCTGAAGTGCAATTAGTGGGCAATTTTGCCGGAAGTAAACAAGAGTGGACAGGAAAAATTGTCCGCAGTGAAGGCGTGGTAGACAGTAAAAGTCGTATGACCTATTTGGTTGCAGAAATTGACGATCCCTACGGGCTTAACACCAATAAGAATGAATTACGTTTTGGCACCTATGTCACCGCTCATATCGAAGGCAGTAATGCCGGTAATGTGACCATTATCCCCCGTCATTTGATAGTAAATGGCTTAGTTGCCGTCATGGATGCAGACAAAAAACTGCGTTATAAACCCGTCACAATTATCCGCCAAGAAGGTGCTAATGTGGTTATTTCTGAAGGGCTTGAATCAGGAATGCAAGTGATAACATCAGCGCTTGATTACCCATTAGAAGGCATGAAACTGGCACTGCCAGAAGATAAGATTCTGCAAAAAGAGTCTGTAGAAAAAGAGCAAACAGAACTTGCGATGGAAGGTAAATAATCATCATGGCAGATACTCATAAAGGAATCATCGCCTGGTTTGCTCGCAATAGTGTGGCCGCAAACTTACTGATGATCATTATCATACTCGGTGGTCTGTTGACCGCCAATACTATTCGAAAGCAGTTCTTCCCTGCCGTTGAAATTAACTGGATTCAATTTAGCGCTGTTTACCCCGGTACTGCGCCGCAAGAAGTGGAAGAAGGCATTACCATTAAAATTGAACAAGCATTAGAAAGTGTTCAAGGTTTAAAGCGAGTCATTACCTATTCAAACCGTAATATGGCTCAGGGTTACTTTCAGGTTGAAGACTCATATGACCCATTAGTGGTACTTGATGAAGTCAAGTCCCAAATTGACTCTATCTCTACTTTCCCTGGCGGCATGGAGCCCCCAAAAGTTGAGCGAATTAAATTCAGGCAAGAGGTAATGTACTTAAGCCTATATGGTGATTTAAATCAAAAGCAGCTGAAAGACTTGGGCGAGCGGATTAATGATGAAATCATGCAGCTGCCTGGGGTTAACATTAGCGAATACTACAGCGGCTTAAGTTATGAAATTGGTATTGAAGTTAGTAAAGACCGTTTGCGGGAGTTTGGCATAACCTTTAACGATGTTGCCGATGCGGTTCGCGGCTATTCACGCAATATGTCTGCGGGGCAAATTAAAGCTGAAAATGGTTACATTAATTTACGCGTCCAGAATCAAGCCTATGTGGGCTACGAGTTTGAACAACTGCCTTTACTGACCTTAGATGATGGTACTAAGATTTTATTGGGCGATATCGCCACCGTAAATGATGGCTTTGAAGAAGGCATCCAATACTCAAAATTTAATGGTAAAAATTCAGTTAGCTTTTTCATTGGCGCCGCTAAAAACCAGAGTATTACAGATGTTGCCAAAACCATTAATATTTTTGTCGATAAACAGCAAAATATATTGCCACAAGGCGTAAAACTTGAACCTTGGGTCGACATGACTTACTACTTAGACGGTCGTTTGCAATTAATGCTCGACAGCATGAAAACGGGTTCTATATTAGTGTTTATTATGTTGGCACTATTCTTACGAGTTCGATTAGCGTTTTGGGTGATGATGGGGCTACCAGTATGTTTCTTAGGCACCTTATTGTTTATGCCAATGGCATTTATTGATGTCACCATTAACGTTATCAGCTTGTTTGCCTTTATCTTAGTACTGGGGATCGTGGTCGACGATGCCATTGTTATGGGAGAAAGTGCCCACAGCGAATCAGAAGAACACGGCCAAAGTATTGAAAGTGTTATTCGTGGGGTTAAAAAAGTTGCCATGCCAGCGACCTTTGGGGTGCTAACAACAATAGCGGCCTTTTTACCCATAACCCTTGATGATGGTCCGTCATCAGCATTTGGGCAAGCCATTGGTTTTATTGTTATTTTATGTTTGTTATTTTCGCTAATAGAATCAAAATTAATTTTACCCGCGCATTTAGCCCACATGAAAAAACCTACCGTGGTTAAACCCGGTTCAAAAAATCCAGTAGATTGGCTGCGTAACGGCGTCAATTTTGTTCAAGGAAAAGTTGACCGCGGTTTGAGCCGATTTATTAGTTCTATTTATCGCCCTTCCCTTGAATTAGCCGTTGAATATCGTTATGCGGTCATAATGTTGTTCATTAGCTTGATCCTGATCGGTGTTGGACTCTATATGGGTGGTGTGGTGCGTTTTATTGGTCAGCCAAAAATCCCCCACGATTTCCCAAGGGTAACGGTTGAAATGAACGTCGATGCATCAGAACAGTCGACGCTTGCGGCCGCTCTGGCGATTGAGAAAACCTTATATGATGTCGATAAAAAGATAGAGCAACAGTACGGTCAGAAAATGATTTCTGACATGCAGGTCGATCTTAAAGGGCAAACAACCGCTGAAGTGATGACAAAATTAGTCGACCCCTCTGTGAGACCGATGGACACTTTCGCTTTAGCTGAATTATGGCGACAAGCCATGCCATTAATTCCAGGTGTAAAATCCTTTAACATCCGCGACAGTCTGATGGGTGGCGGTCGTGAAGACGGTGATATTAGCTTCAGGCTTGAAAGTAAAGATGAAGCCCAATTAGTTGCCGCTTCACTCGCCCTTAAAGAGAAGCTTAAATCTCTTAAAGGCGTCAGCGATGTCAATGACAGCCGTCAGTCAAGTGCAAAAGAAGTGCAGTTCCAATTAAAACCGTTAGCCAACGCATTAGGCTTAACCTTAGCCAATATTGCCTCGCAAGTGGGTAACAGTTTTTATGGCTTAGAAGCACAGCGTATTATTCGAAATGGTGAAGAGATCAAAGTGATGCTTCGCTATCCAGAAGAACAACGCAATTCAATCGCACTGGTACAAGACGTAATGATTAACACCCCACAAGGTGCAGAGTTACCCTTATCTGAAGTGGCGGAAATTAAGGTGGTTCAAGGGGTTAATAGTATTCGACGCGAAAACAGTAACCGTACGATTAACGTATGGGGCAATGTTGATGCAGAGCAAACTGAACCGTTTAAATTGGCTAAAGATATCCGTGATAACTTTATGCCAGAATTACTGACCAAGTATCCACGGGTACACAGTGAGGTTTCGGGCAGTATTCAAGAGCAATTAGACAGTGCCGACACCCAAATGCGTGACTTTATTTTATCGCTATTACTGATTTATAGCTTGTTGGCTATCCCACTGCGCTCATATATACAACCAATTATGATCATGTCTGTTATCCCTTTTGGGGTCATAGGCTCCGTCATGGGACACATCATTTTAGGCATTGATTTAAGCGTCTTATCCATTTTTGGTATTATCGCGGCGGCTGGTGTGGTGGTGAATGATTCGTTAGTGATGGTGGATTATGTTAATAATTCCCGAAAAGCGGGCGTCGCCATGAAAGAAGCTGTGCTCAATGCGGGTTGCAGACGCTTTAGGGCGATAATGTTAACTTCATTGACCACATTTATTGGTTTAGTGCCGATTATGGCCGAGACCAGTATGCAAGCTCAAATGGTGATCCCAATGGCGGTATCATTAGCCTTTGGGGTACTGTTTGCAACAGTCGTAACCTTATGCCTCATCCCTTGTCTGTACATTGCTATTGAAGACGGTAAAACAATGATCCGCAAGATCATCAATATTTACGTCCCGGTCCCTTCATCAGCAACAACAGCAACCTAGCAGTATTAGTTACTTGTAAAAAAAACCACTAGCAGCACACATAAAAAGGGCCTTAACAGGCCCTTTTTTATTACCGCTTTCTATGGCCGTTCTCTATTATTCTTTCTAAGACGAATTTTTAGCTTGAAGCTAAGCCCTACACACTATTTCATGATGCTTTAATCGATTACTAGAGACAGACTGAGTAATTGGTTTTATTCACAAAATAACGACCGCGTAAAAATAGTGTCTTTAACGTTATTCCACAAAATATTATGCTAATCTAACCTTAATCACCGTGCTTATTGCCAGCCAGCTAAGGTCACTTTCTATGAGTCAACGTAGCATTAATGCTCTATTTAAACCCACTTCTGTGGCAGTCATTGGCGCGTCTAACGGCAATAAACGTGCGGGTAAAGCCATTATGAAAAACCTGCTTTCGGGTGGTTTTTCTGGACCTATTATGCCGGTCACCCCCAAGTACACTGCTGTGATGGGGGTATTGGCTTATCCCAATATTGAAGCGCTACCCATCAAACCAGATCTCGCCATTATTTGTACTAATGCGCTAAAAGTCCCCAGTATCGTTGAACGTTTAGCGCAATTTGGCTGCAAAGTGGCCATTATTATGGCCTCAGGCATGGCCTCGCAAACCGACGAGCAAGGCAATAATTTACTTGAAGTCACCAAGCAATATGCTAAACGTTACGGGATGCGTTTGTTAGGCCCCAATAGCTTAGGAATGATTTTACCGCCTATAGGTCTCAATGCCAGTTTAGCCCACGCAGGTGCCAACACCGGGAAAATCGCCTTTGTGTCACAATCTGCCGCCATTTGTACCACGGTACTCGATTGGGCAAACAACAAAGGCATTGGCTTTTCTTCCTTTATTTCATTGGGTGATGCCACCGATATCGACTTTGGTGAATTGCTAGACTATCTAGGCCGTGACAGTAAAACCAGCGCCATCATGTTATATATTGATTCAATAAACGAAAAACGTCACTTTTTATCTGCTGCCCGTGCCGCCTCGCGCAATAAACCCATATTTGTGATTAAATCAGGACGCAGCCGTGAAGGTGTAAAAGCCGCCATGCTCCATACTGGGGGGATTGGTGGCAACGATGCCGTTTACGAAGCCGCCTTTAGGCGTGCCGGTATGCTAAGGGTTAATGATTTAATCGAATTATTTGCCGCGGTTGAAAGTCTCGCACATTCTGCACCCCTCAAAGGCGAACGATTGGTTATTATGAGCAATGGCGGCGGCCCTGCGGTGCTTGCTGCTGATGAGCTGATCATAAAAGGTGGCAAATTAGCCCCCTTGTCAGAAAAAACAGTTGCCGAGCTCAACACTATTTTGCCTAGCACCTGGTCACAGCAAAATCCTATCGACATGATTGGTGATGCAGACCATCAACGTTACGCTGATACCTTAAATGTGCTGATGAGTAGTAATGAGACTGACACCATTTTAGTGCTGCATTCGCCATCGATATTAGGCGAAAGCGTCGAAATAGCCAACAGTATTATCGACATCATTAATAAACACCCCAATCGAAACCGATTAAATATACTCACCAACTGGGGCGGTGAGGACTCAGCTTATCTCGCCCGCAAACGGTTTACTAAAGCTGGCATTTCGACCTATCGCACCCCTGAAGGGGCTGTAAAAGCATTTATGCATATGGTCGAATACCGTCGTAACCAAAAATTACTCCAAGAAGTCCCACAATCGATACCCGATAATATTCCGACTGATAGCCACGCGGCGCGAGCATTATTACAACAGGCCTTAGATAATGGTCAAACGGTACTGGAAACCCATCAAGCTGGTGATATTTTACGAGCTTACGGCCTCAATACCATTGAAACATTATTTGTAAAAGACGTGGATGAAGCCGTCAATGTCGCCAAGCAAATAGGTTATCCGGTGGCGTTAAAAGTGCAATCACCCGACCTACTCTACAAGTCGGATGTCCACGGTGTGGTATTAAATTTAGCCTCGGATGAAGATGTGAGCTATGCCGCCCACTCTATTATTAATCGGGTTCATCAAATTACTCCTAGCGCCAAAATTGACGGTTTGATTATTCAAAAAATGGCCTTAACCGCGGGGGCACAAGAAATTCGGGTATCCGTGATTAATGATCCGGTATTTGGCCCCGCTATCTGTTTAGGTGAAGGTGGCTCGGATTGGGACCCGACTCGTGATGCTGCCGTTGCCTTGCCTCCGTTAAATATGGCGTTGGCGCGATATATGGTCATCCAAGCACTGAAAACCCACAAGTTACGTGACCGTCACTTACCACTGGGTTTAGACATGAATGCCTTGTGCGTCATGTTAACCCAAATCTCTCATTTGATTATTGATTGCCCTGAAATCGCTGAATTAGACATTAACCCAGTGTTAGCGGCGGGTGAGAAAATCACCTTATTAGACGTCAATATGCGGTTGCATGATACGCCACAAGACAACATAAACCGCTTGGCCATTTTGCCTTACCCGAAAGAATTAGAACAAACCACCACCTTAAAAAACGGTCTTCAGGTGATGTTAAGACCCATTTTGCCCGAAGATGAACCTAAGCATTTAGAGTTTGATAATTCATTAAGTGATGAAGACAGATACAAACGTTATTTTGGGGTGCGTTCACGGATGACCCATGAAGAAATGGCAGTATTAACTCAAATTGATTATTCCCGTGAAATGGCGTTTATCGCAACCACAATGACAGAAGATGGCGAAGAGCTGACCTTAGGCGCCGTGAGAGCATCTATCGACCCAGATAATACTGAAGCCGAGTTTGCTATGGCGGTACGCAGTAACTATCAAGGGATCGGCTTAGGTAAGTTATTGCTCGAAAAACTGATTGCTTATTACAAGACCAATAACACCCTTTATTTAATGGGGTTTACCATGTTTGAAAACCGCAGTATGGCCAACCTTGCCAAGTCACTCGGGTTTACAGTGTCATTTGATATGGAAGAACATCTGATAAAAATGCACATGGATTTGCAACCTGAGTCTACCGTCCAATAACATTCTGGTTATCACACGGTATTAATCAGCAATAGATAAACAAACGCCCACCAATGGATCATAGCGATTACATTCATTGGTGGGCTTAAACGTTTTATAGCCAAATACCCGTGCGATTAAACAAGATAAAAGACATTATCGAAATAGCCATTATGCCCGCTAGAACAGACCTGATAACGTCTGATTATTGACGAGCATGTCGCTAAATCATGTGCTAAATCAAAAGCTAAATAGAGGATTGAATTTATAGCCATAAAAACGATATAGATTAACATCAAGCAAACTTAACGCAATTTTTACCGGCTGATTTTGCGATATAAAGTTGCTCATCAGCGCGGTAAAATAACGTGTCAGTGTCATCACCCGTTTGAATTGTTGCCACCCCAATAGAGACGGTAATATGGCCTAGGTTTTGTTTTTTTTCTTTACCGATAGAAAGCTGTTTCAATGAAATTCTCTCGCGGATCTTTTCGGCCACATTCACGGCGTCGTTAAGCTTGGCATTGGGTAACATGACGACAAACTCTTCACCGCCATAGCGGGCAACCAAATCGTCGCCTTTAACGGTATTTTTCATGGCTAAGGCAACATAAGCCAAAACCTTATCGCCAATTAAATGGCCAAAAGTATCATTGAATACCTTAAAATCATCGATATCTATCATCAACAGACTGCATATGGTTTGGGTATCATTAAACTTAGTCACCTGCTCTGCGGCAAACAGTTCATAAGAACGGCGATTTTTTAACGATGTCAGTTCATCTGTCATGGCCACCTTACTTAAGTTGTCCATTTCATCTTTGAGACTAGTAATCTCTTCAGATAACGACGCAAGACTGACCGCCATATGACGATTATTGGCAATGACTTGTTCCACTTCATCAGCAATACATTCCACGATAAGGTGGAGTTCATCAGCATTGGGGTTTGTTTGAAGCTTTTCACCAAATTCATTAAGATTAGTTGAAAAAGACTCAGTACCAAGATTTAGCAGCTCAACCTTATTCAATAAGCTGTTTATCAGAATTTGAGTTTCAATGTGCACATTTTCAATAATTTCTGGTGAACGTTCTTCAATAAACCGATTGTATAAGCCTAAGTTAACTTCGGGAGTAAATTGGACCTTATTAGCAATTAAACCATCAATTGCACGTTTAAGATTAAGGTTCGTCTCAGCAAAATAATCAAACCAAATAGCATAATTTTCTGGCGTTACAGGAATAGCTAATGATGCCATTTTAGGTAATGCCAAATGCAGTATATGCGAAGTTTGTTCAAGATTTTGGGTATTATGCATCGAAAACGATACCTTAGTAATAAATACAATGTGTCAAAGGTTATCAGTATGTTATGTCATACTTATGAACTAAACTCAATTATTGATCGTTTTGTTAACCATTAGACATAGGTAAATAAAACGTATTCATTTAACCCTTTTAGTCCCACACAGCGTTTACTATAAATAACTAAGGTAAACATACTTTTATTATTTGTTATTTTTAGTGTGAACACCGGAAATACCATGCCTTTTAATGCGAAACATCTTACATACACTTTACGAGGACAGAATATGAACCTGCCAGCTCTCGCTTATGCCAAAAAGCTCATCATTACTGTAACTATCATTACTAGCGTGTTGTCGTTTGGATCGAATGCTACAAGTCCTGTTGACAATAATTATCTTAACAACATAAAAATTAACAGCACAGTTATGGATACCCGTCATTATCAACCGCAAGTTGCCAGTAAAATGTATCCCTCACCTTCCACTGGAATGGTACAACATGTGCTTACCTTGCCAACCCTAGCCGATGAACAAAATTATATGCTTGAAGTGCAAATAGGCCAAAATAAACTTGTCGATTGCAATAAAATCAATCTTGTAGGTAAGATTAGCACATTGTCATTAGCCGGCTGGGGATATGTTTATTACCAAGTCGATAAAGTGATGCAAGGCCCAACTACCAGAATGATGTGTACTGCAGAGAGAACCGCTGAATTTATTGTCCTCAATGAAGCCCTGACGCTGCGCTATGACAGCCGTCAACCTAAAGTCTTCTATTTACCTGAAGGTACTGATTTACGTTATAGAGTGTGGAAAACTGCCAGCGAGTTTGTGTTTAGTGAGCAGTAAGCGTTGAGGCACAAAGGGCTTAAGTTTATACTTGGGTCACTTTTCATCAGTTGTCGATTTATGTCTATTTCATTTGTGTTAGTTGAACCCACCCGAGCGGCCAATGTGGGTGCTGCGGCTAGAGCTATCAAGACCATGGGCTTTGAACAGCTTATTTTAGTTAATTCTGCATTACATTTACAGCCTGAAGCACTTTGGGTGGCACATGGTGCACAAGATATTCTCGCCAATACCATTACCGTAGACAGTCTAGCGACATTACGTGAACATACCGATCTGCTGATTGCCACAACAGCACGTGAAAGAGGAAGCCCAAGGTGTTATTTATCACCGACAGAGTTAGTCAGTACGTTACAAAGCAAGAATGTATTCGGACCAAGGAGTATCCCGCGAGAACACCCACATACTCACTCATTGCAAAACCTAGCCCATCCATGTGCTATTGTATTTGGCAGAGAGTCTAGCGGACTGAATAATGAAGAGTTAAGCCTATGTGATCTCTACAGCTATGTGTCATTAGCTGCCGATTATCCCTCGCTAAATTTAGGCCAAGCAGTGATGGTATTTGCCTATCAACTCAGCCAGGTTGATAAAAAAATTGGTCTACAACAGTTAGCGGCCACAGATATAGCAACTGACCAATTACAGGCTTTAAAGGCGAAAGCGATGGCTTTAGTCGAGCAGATTGATGCAGGGGAAGATACTAAACTTGTCCAATGGCTCAGCGACGGCATAGCCATGCTGGGACAACGTGATATGAAAATGGCTCATCAATTATTGAATGACATTGCAAAAAAACTGAAATAATCCATCAATTAACACTCAGCACACCGAAACGTGGTGAGCTGAGTTTACGATATTGGGTTTAGTAACGGCGAACCCTTACCACTTGCATTATTTCAATTTCAAAGCCACCCACGACTTCTTTTGCAGGGTAGTAAATCAGATTCACTTTATGGTCTAACAAACTTTTGAAACGTTGAGGTCGCTTGTATTTAAATGGCACATCGCAATCTTTAATCATTAACGTTTGTACCACCCATTCTCCAACTTGACGTTGAATATGGGATACTACCGTCACGCCTTCACTTTGTATTAACTCACCGTGTCGCTTTAACAATATTTCAGGAACCGGTTTCATGGATTTACCTTCTTAACAGTATCCAGAATATCTTGATATCGATAAGCACTAAAACGTCCAAAGCCATCTAATTGTTTTACTTTCAAACGACTAAACATTGGCATTATCATACCAGCAAGAAATTTAGCCTGCGTAGCAATGGTTGGAGTGGGTAGCGATTTTGCCTGAGCCAGTATGGTTAACGGTTCAAGCAATGTTGTCACTGTGGCCGAGTCTGGTATCGGAGCCAAAGCTTGTTTTGATAATACAGCAATTTGCCCACGACAAACGCTGCAATGACCACATATTTGTGGTACTGAGTGGTCATCAAAATACTGAGCTAAATTTGCACTTAAACAACGATCAAGTTCAAAAAAATTGACTAGCTTACTAATCCGAACAATTTCTTTATGTTCATTATCACTAAAATACTCACTGAGTTGCTGAGTAAGTTGTTGTAATTGTTGCGGTGTCGATAACGCCTGCTGTTGTACATCATACACTTGAGTAATTTTTTTTGTCTCAAGAATAATCAAATCCTGCTCAGCTAAATAATTTAATGCCGCAACGACTCGTTGACGCTCACAACCATGTTGTTGATATAAACTATCAAAATCCAGTTGTCCCCAAATCTTTTTAAACTGTGTATGGGCAAACACCTGACTAAGAAACTGCTGGCGTTGGTCATTAAATCGACTGAGAATGGTTTGCGGGTCTTCAACAAACCGATATTTAAATTCAGCAAAATAAGCATAGCTTGGACGGATCACGCCGAGTAGCTCTAACTGTACAAATAACGTCTTCAACGGCAATGAGCGAATATTACACGCGGAGGACAATGGCGTTTCTTGTACTTCCCAGCGACCATCTTCAGTCTCACTGGCAATTATACCTAATAACTGGCTAATATTCTGTGCTTCAGGAGTATCACCATAAACAAAATTTTCAACCGTATTCAACCCATCTAAATTAGCTAGCGTAACACAGTGAGATAATTGTCCGTCGCGCCCTGCTCGGCCAATTTCCTGGCTGTAATTTTCAATCGACTTAGGTAAATCAAAATGGATAACAAATCGAATATCCGATTTATCAATGCCCATACCAAATGCAATGGTCGCCACTATCACTTGGATTTGATTATCCATAAAATGCTGTTGAATATGCTGGCGGACAGTTTGATCCATCCCCGCATGATAAGCTGCGGCATTGATCCCTTGACGGATCAAGTGTGCGGCAACGTCTTCAGCCGTTTGCTGTAAGGTCACGTATACAATACCGCTACCAGTATACTCTTTTACGCTATGGGTGAGTTGATTGAGTTTTTGCAGCTGACTTACCGCAATAACTGATAAATCTAAGTTCGCCCGATAAAAACCAGTTTGGACCACCTGTTCCGGTAATAAACCAAAACGCTTGGCCATATCCAATTTGACTTGTTCTGTTGCCGTTGCGGTTAACAATAAACTTTGGGGGATAGCAAATTCTTGACAATATTGCGGTATTTTTAAATAGTCGGGCCTGAAATTGTGCCCCCATTCAGAAATACAATGCGCTTCATCGACCACCAGCAAAGAAATGGGTACTGACTTAAGGAATTGCCTAAAGCGCTCATTTTTAAAACGCTCAACCGATACCATTAAAATCCGAGTGCGCTGTTCACGAACATCGCGCATGACTTGTTGTGTTTGCTCATAGGTTAAACTTGAATCAATACTGGCGGCCGCGATCCCCTTGCTGGTTAAAAAAGCTAACTGATCTTTCATTAATGCCAATAATGGCGAAATCACTAAGGTGAGATGAGGTAACTGTTGGGCGCAAAACTGATAACACAAAGACTTGCCAGAACCGGTAGGAAATATCGCTAACGCCGAATGACCGCCTAAAATGGTTTCGATAACCGCTTGTTGGCCTTCTCTGAACTCAGTAAAACCAAATTGTTGTTGTAGCAATTGATGTAGCGTTTGATGATCGAAAATTGCAGGGGTCGCTTCTGTGAGTGCGGTTTCGGAGTGCGCTAAGGGAGTCATAATTAATCCTGTTATTAACCCCAAACAACATAGGATTATACAATTAACGATTAAGCCGTAAGCTTTAGTGCTATCCGCTAAATCTAAAGTGCTATTAGTTAAATCTAAAGTACCATTAGTTAAATCTAAAGTACTATGGGTTAAATTTTAAGTACTATGGGCTAAATCTAAAGTACTGTGAGTTAAATTTTAAGTACTATGGGTTAAATCTAACGTTTACGGGCAATATATTGATTAATCAATTGCGTCAGTTTATCTTCAAAGCGTTCTTCTATTACATTAAGGTCTTGATCGAAAGAGCCAATGAACTTAATGGCTTTATCGCGAGACAACACCTTACCTGCAAGACTGTATTGAATTTCAATTAAGCTTTTGTCAAAACGAGGCGCAAGAAGCCAATGACACACATCAGCATTTAAGGTCACTAATGCACGTTCGGCAACCCGGCAAAAAGTGTTGATATGATCGACACCATCAGGTCCTAAACAACCTGGTTCAAGACGGCACAAGATGACTAACTTGCTAGTATTTATATCTCTAGTACTGTTTATCGACTCTTCCATAGATTGTACGACACTGTCCTTAATAAAAAACCGGTAGATGAGATCCACACCGACGCATAAGATCTAACGTTGCGCCTGCAGGTCAAGCCATAGGCGTTCGGTTAGCATCTCCTAATTGGACACAATATGCAACTGCTTAGCAGTGGTTAGCCGCTTAAACGGTCCGTTTGCTGCACTCATGACTGACGTTTAATGCTTGCTTATAAGCATCAATAAACACAGCAATAGGAGTTAATGTTTCTTTTGCTCGGCGGTTACGCCCCAGCAACGAAGATTCAACGAATAAATCAAACCAAGTAGATAATGCTAAACCATTTTGTGGTTCTTCAGCAGCGGTTAATGCTAACGCCGCCACTTCAGCGGTACCGAGTTGAAAATCATGACTCCCTTTGCGGAGTGCATAAGTCGCTAAGGTGTCGGGTGCAAATGATAATACTGGCATTTGATGTAAATACGGGCTTTTACGATACATTTTTATCGCTTCACGCCAACTGCCATCGAGCATCACCAACAGAGGCGTTTTAGCGTGACCAGGGGCGGTTGACAATTCGGCGGCAGTTATGTGTTCAACAATGGCTTGATCGTTTTCAACATATTGTTGTGGGAAGACTAAAAACGGTTGGTATTGTGGATTGGTTAATAATGCCAACATCGCACGATCCGTCTCTGTTCGAGTCCATAAAAACGCATGCGTGTCTGGAATTAAGTCGGCAATTAACCTACCGCTGTTGGTTGGCTTCAACACTTCATCGTTATACATGATCAGCATAAAGCTGACGTTGGTACTCAAATATTGTCGATGTTTACACGTGCAAAATAATTCACCCAAAAGACATAAATTACACCTAACAAGTTTCTTTCCTCGAGCACCAAAGGGCTTAGTCGACAATGATTTTCGATATTCATGCAACCGATGTACTGCATGAATAGGCGCTTTAATAGCTTTACTTGATAGCTCTGACATTTGACAACTCTGAGGTGAAAAAAATTCATCACCAATAATGGTGATGAATGAGTATAAACATTTTCAGGTAATTATAGAATACGGCGCAGTAAAAAGTCTGCTTTTAAACGGCGAATTCGATTCATGATTTTTTTCACTGGTTTAGGGTATTTCTGCAAGGTATCAATTTGGCTATAATGATATAACCGCTCAGTGTGGAGCAAGATATATTGCTGCTCTTTGTTGAACGACTCTTTCCAGCAACCTGAATCATCATGCAATAATAAAGCGTTTTCTAAATCTAATGCCCAAGCTCGTGGGTTTAGATTTGAACCTGTGATGAGATGCTTACGATTATCAGCACTGATGCCTTTCAAATGAAAACTGTTAATCCCATCTTTCCATAAATGAATATTAAGCTGTCCATTGTCAATCGCCCACTGCTGGTTTTTGGCAAATTTACGCAGTGATTGTTCGTACATATATGGCAATGCACCAATGGTAGTAAAATCTTGATCCGGCGGAATATAGAAATCGTTAGCAGTTTTGTCACCCACGACAATATCAATTTTTTTACCCTCACGCAGATGTCTTGCTAATGCACGGGTCAAAATAGTCGGAGGATTAAAATAAGGCGTACAAATAAACAACTCTTGAGTTGAGGAATCAACCAACTTAATGATTGTGTCATTTAATACGTTGTTCCTTCGCCCTAAGCCGACCAATGGCGTTACACGGTTGCCCACTGTGGTTGAGGTATACTGATATCGCACCTGAGATAATCGATACTTAAAACTTTTAATATCGTTCTTTTCAGGGCTATCATCATTGTCACCAGCTTGACTTAATATACTTACGGCAGGATCGCTGACGATGTCATTTTGTATCATATCGCGCATGCTGCGGGCCAGCTCAGGGCTGTCGATAACATGGTATCTATCGAAACGGTATTTTTCTTGCTGCTGAAAATAAATATTGTTAATGCTCGCGCCACTGTAAATAACAGTGTCATCGATAATAAACCCTTTAAGGTGTAACACACCCATAAATTCACGAGACTTAACCGGCACGCCCACAATATCAAACGGGTGCGTCGCTTCAGCCATTAATTGACGATATAAAACATTATTACCACTGTCGCCTTTTTGACCAATGAGGCCTCGGCGTGCACGATGGTAATCCACTAACACTTTGATCTCTAATTGTGGGTTTTGGTCTTTTGCAGCTAATAGCGCATGCAATACTTCACGGCCGGCTTCATCATCTTCAACATATAATGCCGCGATGTAAATTGAAGATGTTGCCGATGCAATTTTAGTTAATATGGCTTGCTTAAAATCTTTTGGGTTAAGCAACCAAGACACGGCATCTGCATTTAGGGCAATACCACCTAGCTTATCCAGCAAGGCATCCTCCTTAAAATGGGTGACCACTACGATAATCAGTAATGGGATCTAATTCAAAAACATTACAGCGATATATTGTAATTGTGAGTACGCTGTTGGAATGTTTAGCAAACATTACGCGCCATGTTTATTACGCACATGTTTGACAGAAATATAGAGGGAGTTATCAAACTTCAACCTCAACTCATGATGTTCCTTTTAACGTCATTTCAATCGTGTCTACGAAATAGCATTGACAGTATTAAACCTCACTGTTTGATGATAAATCGTGGTCATTCTATCAGATCAACTCGACATCAACGACGCCACGATATTATGCAAAATGGTGCAATTGCAACTCTGATACATCGATTTTTGATAGATTGTTGAGTTTGGCGTTTATTAAAACGATAGAAATTACCGACTAACAAGGTGATGAGCAAGATTTTTTTCACTTAGCAGCGGTTTTAATACGCTTTTTTGTCGATAATTAGACCATTAAACCAAGATTGCTTGCTAACTAGTCAGCTAAAGAGATCATGATAAACACATAAAGCACATATTTATAAGCAAAAATCATCAAATGCGTATCAGCCAAGGATTTCATCAGCTAACATCATCTATCGTTAGTGAACTCTTGATGAAGGCTTTTATGAATTCAATGCTTTTCTACCTCACTCGGCCTCGTTCATCTTATGAGCATCAATATGGGAGGGGTACTCAAGCCTTATGGCTATTATGTGCATTGATCGTCACAAGCCAGCCTTGTGTCGTCAAGGCAACAGAACTGCCTAACCAACAATCAACCATTCAACAATCAATCATTCAGCAACCCATATCAACCCCCCAGATCGACAAGGTTGCCCAGCAGCCTGCAGCGTTATATCTTGATAGTATGCTGCAACTATTAAAACCAATGCATTCACAGTTAGGCATTACTGTGTGGGACATGACTAGTCAACAAACGGTATTTGAGTACAACAATCAATCGTTGATGCAGCCTGCCAGTGTCCAAAAACTGTTAACCGCATTGGCCGCGACCAAACAACTCGGTAAAGAATTTACCTACCAAACACGATTAACTACGCTAGCAGAGCAACCTCTGGATAAAAGCCGGATTGACCATGGCATTTATTCTGGTGATATTTATGTCGAGTTCAGTGGCGATCCGACTTTTAAGTACCAAGATTTGCGCCTGTTACTCGCCTCCTTAAGTCAGTTGGGCATCACTGAACTGACAGGCAACATCGTATTAACCAGTGAACAAGACAGCCAACTACAAGCACCTGGATGGGTATGGGACGATTTAGGGATCTGCTATGCGGCCCCAATATCGCCTTTCATCATTGATAAAAATTGCGTCTATGGTCGATTAGCCACAGAGGGTTACAATAAAATAGCCAACATCACCATGATGGGTAACAGGCCTATTGAAATCAGTAGCGATGCTTATTTTGTCAACCCGTCCACGACGTTGCCGATTGCTAAACCTGCGGTTAAGTCATTAACCGATACTGACGTTATTCCCACACTCTTAACGGGATCTGCCCCACAGTGTCACTTATCGTTAAGTCGTTTCGATAATAATCGTTATCATCTCAGTGGCTGTTATGTTGGGGCTAAATCATTACCGTTAGCGATAGCCATTACGGAACCACAACTTTATGCTCAGCAGATTGTGGCTAAACAACTTGCCTCTTTAGGCATTGTGCATCAGCAACCTATTACGGCGAGAAAAATGAGTACGGATCCGCAATTTATTGCTCAACGGTACATTATCGCCAGCCACCAATCTGCAGCCTTGCCTCAATTGCTCGAAACCATGTTACTCAAATCAGATAATTTAATTGCCGACAGTTTACTCAAAAAACTGGGTGAGGATTATTATCAGGCGCCAAGTGACTTTGCCCAAAGTAGCCAAGCATTGAAAACCATTCTTTACTCGATAGGCATCGATTTATCCAACGCAAACATCGCCGATGGCTCAGGTTTGTCACGCTATAATTTACTCACCCCTGAGCATGTATTAAGTGTACTCACCACCCTATATCAACAACCACAATACCGCTTTTTACTCAACTTATTACCAGAATCAGGTGTCAGTGGCACCTTACGCTACAAACGCTATTTTAATAAGTCACCGTTGAAAAACCATGTGTTTGCTAAAACCGGCAGTATGTTGGGTATTGCTAACTTAGCGGGCAAAGTTAACGTCAGTAATGGCCATGATTATTTATTTGTTTTATTCGAAAATGGCCTAAGCCCACAAATTAAAAAACAGCAAAAAGCGCCGTTTTCAGCGATATTCTTGCAAACCATGATGGATGTGCCTAGATAATATTGTTACCTATGGACGCACCTTAACGAAAGGTGCGTCATCCTCAATCGCGATAATGTAATTTTAGCGCCACCAGCAAGGTCAACACCAACCAAACTGACGCTAACAGTCAGTAACAAAAGTAATAATTATCGTTAAATCATCATTATATCGTTACAAATATCCTTTCAGCACTAGCGCATATTATCACTTGCTATAACATTGCTAACCGTAACCTTAAGATATCAATGTTTTATCGGCTGGAGATATTATGGATAAGCAAGTCAGTTCGCGTGGCACAAAAGAAAAAGCCCTTCGTTTAAATTTAGACGAGAAAAAGTACGGCACCATTGTCGAAATTGGTGCCGGACAAGAAGTTGCGCGGAACTTTTTTGTGGCTGGCGCAGCTGCGGGCACGATAGCAAAAACGATGTCGGCCTACGATATGAAATTCTCGGATGCCATCTATGGAGTTCAAGAAGATGGCCGTTATGTCAGTAAAGCGCGCGTCTTAGCGATGATGGAGCAAGAGTTTGATTTAGTGGTTGATCGCGTCGGTGCAATTCGTTCAAAGTCTTCACGTTATTTTGCTTACGCAACAACCGTTTCGGCTAAAAGCTTTAATCGTAAAAACGAATGCCATGCATGGTGTGGGGTGCGTATTCAAATGTACCCTGGTGCTGAACCGTCAAATATTATTGTCCATGTCCGTATGTTTGATGACAGCGCCGAAGCACAACAGCAAGCATTGGGTATTTTAGGGGTAAACCTGATTTACGCCAGCTATTACTATTTTGAAGATCCAAAGCAAATTATCGATTCGTTAACCGACAGCTTAAAAGCCAATCGGATTGAAATTGATTGTATTGACTTCCAAGGTCCCTACTTTGAAGATGTCGACAATCAAACCAAGAATATTCATCTCATTCGCAGTTGGAAAACCCGCGCGATAATGTTTAAAGCCGATGGCAGTGTCGCGGTCCCAGCCGATATGCTCTACAAAAAGAATGTATTAACCATTCGCGGATCGTTTAAACCTATCACCAAACTCAATGTGGATATGATTGAGCAAGGCTATAAAGCCTTTGCCACATTAGAGGGTGTAACCGATAAGAACACGGTGTTAATCGCCGAAATATCGCTAAATGACTTACACGGCAAAGATGCCAATATGACCGAAAAGGACATCATGGAGCGGGTTAAATTGCTTAATTTATTAGGCTACAACGTGATGATTTCCGATTACACGCGCTACTTCTCATTACGGGCCTATTTCCGTCAATACACCCAATTACAAATTGGCATTGTGGTGGGCATGATTAACATCAAACAAATTTTTGATGAAGAATTTTACCGCGGTTTAGAAGGCGGTATTCTTGAAGGTTTTGGTAAATTGTTCCCGGATAACACTCGCTTGTTTGTCTACCCTGAACGAGATGAAAAAGGCATTCTTAACGATTTAACCACGGTCAGCGTACCCAATAACCTACGCTATTTATTCCGTCATGTGCTTGATAATGGTTTTATCACCAGTATTGAATCAAGCGATATTGATCTGTTTAATATTTTTTCTCGGGAAATTTTACAGCAAATTTGTCGTGGTCAAGGAGAATGGGTTGACGCCGTTCCCGAGCCGGTGAGTAAAGCGATAATGGAACAAAAATTATTCGGCTACCGCGGATAATAAGCCCATAATAGCTTTTTGCTATGATTAAACGGTCATTGCTCTACTCGATGTAAGATGACTCAATTTTCGGCTAAATCTCTTAAATAATTGATTATATTTTATGTCATTATGCATAAAAGTAGCTTTGCTAGACTATTGCTTAAAATGGCTAACTTATCTTAAGTTAGCCATTTTACTTAACAGGCTCTTTATTAAACGCCCCCCGTTAACAACGGCAATTAATGGTAATCATTCACAACAGCTGACCTGTTTTTTAGTCATCCGTACTCTTTACCACAGGAAATAGCGGTTGTTACAGATAGCGGCTTTATCCGTGCCTTTATTCGGGATCAGCATGGGGCCTTCAACTTAAGATCAGCCTATAAAAAGGTAACTAACAAAAAATATTGCCAAATAATCGAGATCACTGAATGGGTAAAGTAACAAGTTGCAAAGGATATTGATTATTTTGGATCCTTAGGATTATCGACCTCAATTATCCACCCAAATTATCCACCTCAATTTTTCAGCTAAAAATGTACCAGCCCCTAATTTGATCAATAAATGTGTGACACTTGTTAATTGCAATGACTCATCAAAATATCAGTAACCTTGACCATAAAGATGTTGAGCTCGCGCTCGTAAAATCAGTACGGTCGTTATCGCAAAATCTTAATTGTACTGTTAGTGCTGAAGGGGATGAACAAATTGAAACTGGCGCCAAACGTCAAGCGTTCGGTTGCGACTGAGCTCAAGACTAAAATTACGGTCAACCTATGCCGACAAAACAATCGCCATTTTATCCAAGCTTCTGTGGCGTAATCATCATGACAAACCTTTACCAATACATAAGTAAATTTAGTGATCTAGATCATAAATTCAACTGAAGTATTAACTTAACCTCATGATTGGTTAATTGTTCTATGATTAATTAATTATTCGATTTATAGGCCCCCTTATTATGTATCAATAAAACCGATTAACTAAACCGGAAAAAGTCGCTTTCTTTAGTTACCACAGTCAGTTAGCCTAGTTAAGTAATCCAATAATACATAAAATTTATGTTATTAAGTGATCAAGGAAAATATCATGGACAAAGCACAACAATCTCAAGGCAAGTGCCCTGTTAATCATGGCGGTAATACCTCAGTCGAAGACGATGTGATGGAATGGTGGCCTAAGGCACTTAATCTCGATATTCTTCATCAACACGACAGCAAATCAGATCCGATGGAAGCTGACTTCAATTATCCTGCGGCCTTTAAAAGCCTTGATCTTTCTGCCGTAAAAAAAGATCTCATCGCATTAATGACTGACAGCCAAGACTGGTGGCCAGCCGATTGGGGCCATTATGGCGGACTGATGATCCGCATGGCTTGGCATTCTGCAGGGACATACCGTATTGCTGATGGTCGCGGCGGAGCAGGAACAGGTAACCAACGTTTTGCGCCCATAAACAGCTGGCCAGATAACGTCAATCTAGATAAAGCGCGTCGCTTATTATGGCCAATCAAAAAGAAATACGGTAACAAACTCTCTTGGGCTGATTTAATTATTTTTGCCGGTACTGTTGCCTATGAGTCTATGGGACTCAAAACATTCGGTTTTGCGGGTGGTCGCGCCGATATATGGCACCCAGAAAAAGACATCTACTGGGGCTCAGAAAAACAATGGCTTGCCACTAGTGACTCACCAGATAGTCGCTATTCTGGTGAAAGAGATCTCGAAAATCCATTAGCAGCTGTAATGATGGGATTAATTTATGTCAACCCAGAAGGTCCTGATGGTAAGCCCGACCCACTGAGAACCGCACAAGACATTCGTGTCACCTTTGAACGCATGGCAATGAATGACGAAGAAACCGTCGCTCTTACCGCGGGTGGTCACACTGTGGGTAAATGTCATGGCAATGGCCAAGCAGAAAATCTACAAGCCGTTCCTGAAGGCGCAGAACTTGAAGACCAAGGCCTGGGCTGGTTAAATAAAACAAGTCGTGGCGTGGGCCGAGATACGGTTTCCAGTGGTATTGAAGGGGCTTGGACCACTAACCCAACACAGTGGGACAATGGTTACTTTGAGTTATTGCTTAACTACGAGTGGGAGCTTAAAAAAAGCCCTGCTGGAGCGTGGCAGTGGGAACCCATCAATATCAAAGAAGAGCATAAACCTGTTGACGTCGAAGACCCATCAATTCGCTTAAACCCCATTATGACAGACGCCGATATGGCGATGAAAATGGATCCCGAATATGGCAAAATCTCGCAACGTTTTTATCAAGACCCAGCTTATTTCTCTGACGTGTTTGCCCGTGCTTGGTTTAAATTAACTCATCGTGATTTAGGCCCTAAAAGCCGCTATCTTGGCACCGAAGTCCCTGCTGAAGAGTTAATTTGGCAAGACCCTGTTCCACAAGTTGATTACAGCTTATCAGAGCAAGAAATTAACGATCTTAAAGCCAAAATCTTATCCAGTGAATTGAGTGTTGCAGAGCTTGTGGCAACCGCTTGGGACAGTGCCCGTACCTTCCGTGGTTCTGATTTCCGTGGTGGCGCCAATGGTGCGCGTATTCGTTTAGCGCCGCAAAAAGATTGGCAAGGAAATGAGCCGGCAAGATTGCAAAAAGTATTAGCAGCATTAACCACTATTCAAGCCGGTCTTGCGAAGTCTATCAGCATGGCTGACTTAATCGTACTTGGTGGTACTGCTGCAGTAGAAAAAGCCGCTCACGCTGCTGGTGTCAAGGTTACAGTGCCGTTTGCGCCTGGTCGTGGGGATTCCACCCAAGAGCAAACCGATATTGAGTCTTTTGAGGTATTAGAGCCGTTGCACGATGCTTATCGTAACTGGCAAAAGAAAGACTATATCGTTCAGCCTGAAGAAATGATGCTCGACCGTACTCAATTAATGGGACTAACCGCCCATGAAATGACAGTTTTGGTTGGCGGTATGCGAGTATTAGGTACCAACTACGACAACAGCCAACACGGTGTGTTTACTGACAATGTCGGCGTGTTATCGAATGACTTTTTTGTCAACTTGACCGACATGTCATACAACTGGAAACCTGCTGGCAATAACCTATATCACATTATTGACCGTAAAACAGGCAAGATGAAGTGGTCTGCCACTCGTGTTGACTTAGTCTTTGGTTCTAACTCTATACTGAGATCTTATGTCGAAGTGTATGCTCAAGATGACGCTAAAGAAAAATTTGTTCATGACTTCATTAAAGCATGGACTAAAGTCATGAATGCGGATCGATTTGATCTAGTCTAACGATCATCAGTACGTGATAACCGCTTGTCATAAAAAAAGCACTGTGAATATTAGTCACAGTGCTTTTTTATTACAGTCAATTCAATCAACATAATGATTAAACCCAAGCCACTTCAACATGCTCGTTTCAGCGCTCCCGTAGGATAACTGAACAAGGCTGTGATTGAAGATAATGGTGACTCCCTTGTTAATATCACTATTCCTAGAGCCTAGATCGCTACGCTGCTAGGACACTACGCGGCTAGATGCTATAAAATCTTAGCAGCGAAGCGACGCTAGCAAGACGTAGTCCGCACTAGAACCTCGAAGACCGCAGGTCGCTCTAGCAGCCGTAGGCGCCCTATTCCTTGATCCTTGAACTCTGTCACTTCTGGACATGCACAATCCTGCATTTCGAGGTCGTTTGGGTATAACTAGCCTTTTAGGGCTTGGTCAATCATTTTTTGTGCTTGGATGATGATGTCATCCAAATGCTGCTGATTAATAAAGCTTTCGGCATAAATTTTAAACAAGGCTTCAGTGCCCGATGGCCGTGCGGCAAACCAGCCATTTTCGGTAGTGACTTTAATGCCGCCAATGGCAGCATTGTTGCCGGGTGCGTGACTCAAAATTGCTGTTATCGCCTCACCCGCTAATTGAGTATCAGTAAAGCTATCACTATTTAATTGTTCAAACTTGGCTTTTTTCTTAAGGCTAATGGGGCTATCGATACGCGTATAAAAACTCTCACCAAATTGCGCGGTTAATTCTTGATAACGCTCTGCAGGTGTTTTACCGGTTACCGCTAATATTTCAGCCGCAAGCAGAGCTAAAATAAAGCCGTCTTTGTCGGTACACCAAGTGCTGCCATCACGTTTTAAAAACGCTGCGCCTGCACTTTCTTCACCGCCAAATGCTATGGTGCTTTTGGCTAAGCCATCAACAAACCATTTAAAGCCTACTGGCACTTCAAGACAATGACGTCCTAACGCCTTACAAACCCTGTCAATCATCGCGCTAGACACTAAGGTTTTTCCGACTGCAAGTGACTCTGACCACTGCGGGCGATGGGTCATTAAATAATCTATCGCAACAGTTAAGTAATGATTCGGGTTCATTAAGCCAAAACCAGGACACACAATACCGTGACGGTCGTAGTCAGGATCATTACCCACGCACAAGTCATAATCTTCGCTGTACGCTAACAAGCCTGCCATGGCATAAGGAGACGAGCAATCCATGCGGATTTTGCCGTCTTTATCTAATGTCATAAAGCCAAATGTGGGGTCGACTTTGTCATTGACTAAGGTAATATCAAGGCCATAGTGAGCGGCTATTTGCTGCCAATAATAAATACCAGAGCCACCCAGTGGATCAACACCAATACGAATGTTGGCTTTTTTAATCGCTTCCATATCTATCACTTGTGCAAGTGATTCAACATAGGGCGCAATAAAATCAACTTCATCTATCCAACCAGATTTTACCGCAACACCGTAATTGACCTTTTTAACCCCAGAGAGTTGATTCGCTAGGTATTGGTTGGCCTTAGATTCAATGATTTTGGTAATGTCACCTTCAGCGGGACCGCCGTGCGGTGGATTGTACTTAATGCCACCATCCTGAGGAGGATTATGTGATGGCGTTATAATTAACCCATCGATTAATGTCGCTGGGTTAGCTGCATTCGCGGTGACTATGGCTTGCGACACTACCGGGGTAGGCGTAAACCCATCGTCTTTTTGAATTAACATCTTAACTTGATTAGCAGTCAACACTTCTACCACCGACATAAAGGCGGCGTAAGATAATGCATGAGTGTCAAAACCGACGATCATTGGCCCAGTAATATTGGCTGAGTGACGATAATCGACAACAGCTTGGGTGATGGCCCAAATATGGTTTTGATTGAAACTGGATGTAAACGCACTACCACGATGACCCGAAGTGCCAAACGTCACTTTCTGCTGCACGTCTTCCACGTTAGGAATGATGCGATAATAATGACTCATCAATTTAGGAATATTCACTAAATCCGTTTGTAAAGCGTGCTGTCCTGCGCGTTGATGAATGGCCACGTGTGGTCTCCTATGAGTAAATGATTAATTGAATCTTCGGAAAATCAAATGTTAAATGTGTTCAGCGATGCTCTTTGCTCTTTCACTACCACAGCCTAAATGTTCCAAGACCTCTGTTAATATAGTTTGTTTTTTCGCAGTATTGTTATTGGTGGTGACCCAAAAACCACTTGAGGCAATTTCTTTTGGATTAGAAGATTGACTTGAATTTAATAATGCCTGTTTAGAACGAGCAAAATACAAACGTCCTTTGCCTTGCACATTAAGCACCTTATCAAAATCACTGCGAGCAGTGGTTTCAAGACTGGCTAATAAATGCATAAAACGCCCTACCGCACCTTTTTGCTGGCTTAATAAATGTTGGTTAACAATCGCATCAAAATCAATCGTGACTAACGTTGAAATGTCTTCATCTAGTGGATAGTGCTGACCGGTAATATTCTGTTCAGCAATGACCTTTTCCACGACTGCCTTAGCTTGATTAAAAACCGAATTACGATCTTCCAGCGATTCAGATTCTAAACTGGGCTGACTAATGGCCTTGGGTAAGCTTATATCGACATCTTCGACAGACAAGTTCAATAAACGACGCAAAATATCTGAAGCGCTTTCGCCGATGCGTTCCGTCTTACTGGCAATAAAACGATAAAGTTCTTCGTCAATTTCAATGTATTTCATCAGAGTCATCCTTTTTCTATCAGTCTTTGTCACTACTGTAGCCATTATTTTGCTGGCGCCGAGTAATTCGGGATCGCAGATCAAATTATTATTAATGCGATCAAAAAAATATTGTTCCAGTGTAAGCCAAGCTTAACCTACTAATAAAGTAGCAAAATCATTAAATGACCTATAATGCTGAAATTTTATTAAAAGGCGATTAAAATATCATCAACAATTGTGACAACGATCATCAAAACTTGATTTGACAGGCTCATTGCAGCAAAATCCCCCGCACAAATTGTCCCAATGAGCTTATTGCGTTATGCATTATGTATCTTCTGGTCAAGGTGAAGCCGTCCTGCTTATTCATGGACTGTTTGGTAATCTTGATAATTTAAAAAACCTAGGCAGCGTGCTTGAACAACAGCATCAAGTCATACGGGTTGATTTGCCCAATCATGGCTTGAGTGAACATTGGGATAACATGGATTACGCTCAACTGGCTGATGCCATGGTTGATGTACTCGATGATTTATACCTCAAACAAGTCCATGTTATTGGGCATTCAATGGGCGGCAAAATTGCAATGGCAATGGCACTTTTACACCCAGAACGAGTAATAAGCCTAGTGATCGCAGATATCGCTCCTGTGGCGTATAGTCCGAGACATCAAACTGTGTTTGCAGGATTAACCAGTTTAATATTAAACAGTAAAACCACTCGAAAATCAGCCTTAACCCACTTAATGGATGCTGGTATTGATGAGCCGACATCTCAGTTTTTACTTAAAAATTTACAACGTACTGATAGCGGGTTTGAATGGAAAATGAATTTAACTGGGCTAATCGAGTCTTACGACCGTATTATTGGTTGGAATTTACCATTAACCAATGACAAACATTTTGATAAACCAGCACTATTTATCCGTGGTGGTGATTCAAATTATGTAACGGCTGAATATCGTGATGAAATCATGCGTCAATTTCCTCGCGCTAGCGCCAAAACATTAAATGGCACAGGGCATTGGTTACATGCACAAAAGCCAGAGATATTTAATCGCATCGTGTCTGAGTTTATTGAACAAAACCAAGGGTAAGTTTTTAATATTTTAGCTTTTTGAATATAGCCGATTGTCACCTAATGTGATATATTCGCGCCCTCTTTTCGCCAGACACTCAATCGCGAAGGTAGAAGTATGTTAAACCAATACATTGAACAAATTGAAGCGGTAGGCTTAAACTTGTTTTTTGCATCGATATTCTTTTTTATCGGCATGGCTATCCATGATGTGCTTAAACAAGGTCAAGTCCCCAAATTTGGTCGATTTATTGTGTGGTTAGTTTTATTCCTCGGCTGCGCCGGGTTTATTGCAAAAGGTATTATTCAGATGACCTGGGAAGGCTCTGGGATCGGTTAAAGAGTACAATGGCAAAAGAAACAACAGATAGAACGACTATTGACCTTTTTGCTGCAGAAACTCGCCGAGGGCGCCCGAGAAGTAACCCACTTTCTAGGGAACAGCAATTAAAGATCAACAAGCGTAACCAAATTCAGCGTGATCGCGCTAACGGTTTAAAGCGAATAGAGTTAAAGGTGTCACAAGATCTGTATGATGCCTTGAACCAACAAGCTTTGAACAGTAACATTAGTCGTAGCCAGTTAATCGAATTTATTCTGCAACAGCAACTCGACAACTGAAACGTTTTTAGAACATCGCACAACGCGAACTTGATATTTAAAGGATAGACAATGGCAACTGTAGGTCTTTTTTTCGGTAGCGATACTGGCAACACCGAAGCTATAGCCAAAATGATCCAGAAAAAACTGGGTAAAAGCATGCTCGATGTTAAAGACATCGCAAAGAGTACTAAAGAGCAAATTGCTGAATACGATTTGTTAATGTTTGGTATTCCAACATGGTATTACGGCGAAGCACAGTGTGATTGGGATGATTTTTTTCCTGATCTTGAGCAAATCGACTTTACCGATAAGTTAGTCGCTATTTTTGGTTGTGGTGACCAAGAGGATTATGCGGAATACTTCCTCGATGCGATGGGCATGATACGTGACATCGTAGAAGCGCGTGGTGGGATCATTATTGGTAATTGGCCATCTGAAAGCTACAACTTCGAAGCCTCTAAAGGCATGGCGGACGATAAGCACTTTGTTGGTTTAGGGATTGACGAAGACCGTCAACCAGAACTCACCGATGAGCGTGTTGATGCTTGGGTCAAGCAGATTTATGAAGAAATGTGTTTAGCTGAGTTAGAAGACTAATCCTGTAGTTATTCAGTAAAAAAAGCGGCAATTAGCCGCTTTTTTTCTTTTTAACTATCGGCTGTCGTAGGTGAAAAGTGCTAAAACTTAATATAGAAGTTAAAGAGATTATTGATAATGTAGTAATGCAATATCATATTTTTGATACATCCCAGCCTCTAATGATAACGTTTCCCCCTGTATGTCAAAGCATCAAAAATAAAGACGTATCTATTACAGCTCCGGTGTGGAGTTTTGATTTTTTTGCTAAGCGTAAACTCAATATAATTGCTTTTAATCATATTGGTGAAGGAAATTATTTTGACTCAATAGCCTTCATATCTTTGCTCGATAAGCTCAGACAAGAAATAGCAATATTTCCAACTAAAATAGGCTATGGCTCAAGTTTAGGTGCCTTCGCACTCAGTTTACATGCCGATAGATTACTTTTAGATAAAGCTTTACTTATGATGCCTCAAAGCACTTATTGTAAAAAGACTGCATCATGGGATCCTATTGTTGTTAATGCAGCAGACAGCAAGAACTCAGACATGACCGTTCTTGATAGCAGCACATGTAAAACGCCATTAACCATTATTTACGACCCACTGTCGCTTGCAGATAAGTTACATGTAGATCGTTATGAACAAACAGCCACACGATTAAAAATATTTGGTGTAGGACATCGTATTCCTCGAACGCTTCAGCATTTGGATATGTTATCTGAAGTCATATTACAATTCAGAATTGGCACTATCGACAATGATTATTTCTATCATGGGCTAAAAGAGAGACGTAAACTCAGTTATTATTATAGAGACGCATATAAAAAACCCACTGTTAGTTATACAAATCATAGAATTATCATCATTTATTGGCATAAAACCAAACAGAGGCTGATTCATTTTAAGTTTGAACCCGCTAAAATTTTAGACAGACTTTTATGCAGTATAAAAAAAAGAATATCTTAAATACATTTTCTATATATCAAAAGCACACAAGAATATGGCCGGATTTAGCAGCAAAATCTTTGATTTAGACATAAATAATAGTTTGAATCATTGGGATATATTTTGTACCGTTGTCGATAATTATGGAGACATAGGTGTCACGTGGCGTTTGGCTAAGCAGTTGGTGACAGAATATGCCATACCCATTAATCTATGGGTCGATGACTTAGTGAGTTTTTCGCATATTTTACCAATGCTAGATCCCGATAAAGCACAGCAAAATATCAATGGCGTGAATATATTTAAATGGAATAACCCACTTGATATTAAGTTTGAAGCTGGGGTTGTGGTAATAGAAGCATTTGCCTGTGAGTTACCTTCACAGGTAAAGCTAGCCATTGAACAATTACATCAACACCCAGATACTTGCGCCCCTACTTGGTTAAACCTTGAATACCTTAGTGCCGAAGGTTGGGTCGCTGGTTGTCATGGACTGCCGTCGTCACAAGCCAATGGGGTCAAAAAGTGGTTTTACTTTCCCGGTTTTAGCGCAAAAACTGGCGGACTTATTTGTGAACGTGACTTGTTTAGTCAACGAGATGAATGGCAAGCTGATCCTAAACATAAATTAGCATTGTTCAAGCAGCTGGGGTTACAGGGTATTAATGCCCAAGATACAGTTATCAGTGTTTTTAGTTATCAAACCCAAGCCTTACTTGCTTTATGTCATTTATGGCAAGCATCTCCGACCCCAATTCATGCGCTTATCCCTAAAGGGCGCAGTTTGCACAGCTTAACAAGCCTATTGCCTTGTGCGGTTGAAGATTTGATGCCCGGTCAGCAATTTGTCATAGGTAGCTTAACTTTGCATATATTACCCATGACAGATCAAAATGACTTTGATCGCTTGCTATGGAGCTGTGATTTTAATATTGTGCGGGGTGAAGATTCATTTTTACGTGCTCAATGGGCTGCAAAACCCTTTATATGGCACATTTATCCTCAAGAAGATGATTATCACTTGGTAAAATTACAAGCTTTTATGCAACTTTACTGCGATAATCTTGCTCCAGAAATTACTACTACTTGGTCTGAGGTGAATTTGGCCTTCAACCGGGGCAATACACACGCGGTAGTTATGCACTGGCAACAGTTAAATTCTGTTAATTTGTCTTTAATGCAACATGCTATTAAATGGCCAATTAACGCGTTAAAAGATGCAGATCTTGCGAGTCGACTCGTTCAATTCGTTAAAAATAGCTAAGATACTGCTCTATAAATAAAAAAAGTCCAAAAATATAGGAAATAGTGAAATGAAAACTGCTCATGAAATCCGTCCTGGTAACGTGATCATGTTAGATGGCAGCCCATGGGTTGTTCAGAAGACTGAAACAACTCGTTCTGGCCGTAACGCTGCAATCGTTAAATTAAAATTAAAGAACGTATTGCTAGATTCTGGTACTGAACAAACCTTTAAAGGTGAAGACAAATTAGACGATATCGTTCTAGAACGTCTTGATTGTACTTACTCATACTTTGCTGATCCTATGTATGTGTTCATGGATGAAGAATATAACCAGTATGATGTCGAAGCTGACAACTTAGGTGATGCAGCTGCCTATATCATCGATGGCATGGAAGACATGTGTCAAGTGACCTTCTATGAAGAGAAAGCGATATCTGTTGAATTGCCGATCCACATCGTACGTGAAGTTATTTACACCGAGCCATCCGCTCGTGGTGATACTTCAGGTAAAGTGATGAAGCCTGCTACTATTACTGGTGGTGGCACGGTCACAGTTGCTGACTTTGTCAAAGTGGGTGACAAGATTGAAATTGACTCTCGTACCGGCGAGTTCAAAAAGCGCGTTTAATTACCCATTAACTTGTGTTATTGATAAAATATCAATAACACAAGTTAATGCATTAAAAGCCAGCACTTAGTGCTGGCTTTTTTGTTATAAAATGGAATAAGACAACTGCATTAGGCATTAACAACAGTATAAAACACTTTTATATGTGCCATCAAACTGGCAATAACAGCATTTTTGACTGATTAATTTGTTCATTTTACTCTTATGCCCCTTCCACAAGAACAATAAATTCGTTATGGTTCGCTAACTTAAGCCGTATTTAGTTATCGAGAGTAGTATGCGACCCATTATCAAATCCAATAAGCTTGATTCAGTTTGTTACGATATCCGTGGACCCGTCCATAAAGAAGCCCGTCGTTTAGAAGACGAAGGCCATCGTATTTTAAAGCTTAATATCGGCAACCCAGCCCCGTTTGGATTTGAAGCACCAGAAGAAATCGTCAGAGATGTCATTTTAAATCTACCGAGTGCGCAAGGTTACTGCGAATCTAAAGGCTTATTCTCTGCGCGTAAAGCCATTGTGCAACACTATCAAGCACAAGGCATATTTGGCGTTGATATTGAAGATATCTACATTGGTAATGGTGTATCAGAATTGATTATGATGGCTATGCAAGGCCTACTCAACACCGATGATGAAGTACTCATCCCCTCGCCTGATTATCCATTATGGACTGCGGCAGCAAACCTTGCCGGTGGTAACGCGGTCCATTACCGTTGCGATGAAGAAGCCGATTGGTTTCCAGAATTAGACGATATTAAACGCAAAATTAGCAGTCGCACCCGCGCAATAGTGTTGATCAACCCCAATAATCCAACCGGCGCAGTTTACAGTAAAGAATTGTTGTTAGAAGTTATTGAGCTATGTCGCCAACATGATTTGATTTTATTCGCGGATGAGATTTACGACAAAATTTTGTATGACGAAGCTAAACATATTCCAGCTGCGGGCTTGTCTGATGATATTTTAACCATCACCTTTAATGGCTTATCTAAAGCGTATCGCGCAGCTGGGTTTCGTGTCGGTTGGATGATGTTATCGGGTAATTTAAAAGCCGCCAAAAGCTACATTGAAGGCTTAGAAATGCTCGCCTCAATGCGTTTGTGTGCCAATGTACCCAATCAACATGCTATTCAAACCGCGTTAGGGGGTTATCAGTCAATTAATGAATTGATATTACCAAACGGTCGCTTAACCGTACAACGTGATGCCGTATATGAATTGCTTAATCAAATCCCTGGGGTCAGCTGTAAAAAGCCTAAAGGAGCCTTATACGCATTTCCGAAGTTAGACATGAAAAAGTTTAATTTACGTGATGACGAACGCTTGGTACTTGATTTATTAAAAACTAAAAAAATTCTGTTAGTACAAGGAACAGCCTTTAATTGGCCAGAGCCCGATCACCTTCGAGTGGTTTTTTTGCCCTATAAAGAAGATTTGGCTAAAGCCCTTACCGAGTTTGGCGAATTCTTAGAAGATTATCGTCAATAGTCTCTTGACACTGCATCTCTAGCACAAAATACTAAGCGACTGAACAGTCGCTTTTTTTTATCGATAAGCTCATGTAAGCTGACTGAATCTATTGAGCGCAGTAAGGAGTCTCATGAGTCATTTATTTGCCCATTTATCGCGGATGAAGCTAATCCAACGTTGGCCGTTAATGCATAACGTGCGTCGCGAAAACGTCCAAGAACATTCACTGCAAGTGGCTATGGTTGCCCACGCTTTAGTGATCATCAGCAATAAGAAATTCGCCACAGACTTAGACGCCAATAAAGCTGCAACGATTGCGATTTATCATGATGCCAGTGAAATTTTAACCGGAGACTTGCCCACACCGGTTAAATATTTTAATAAAGAGATAGAAGCTGAATATAAAAAGATCGAAGCCATAGCCGAACAACGAATGCTTGAAATGGTACCTGATGAATTTAAAGAAGATTACCGCAGTTTATTCATTAGTCAAGATGCTGACCCACAATACAAAGCCATTGTGAAAGCCGCCGATACCTTATGCGCGTATCTTAAATGCTTAGAAGAACAAAAAGCCGGTAACAGCGAATTCAACAGTGCCTGTAAACGTTTAGAACAAATGATAGACGACAACCCTAACCCTGCAGTTGGTTACTTCCGTGATTGTTTTATTCCAAGTTTTACATTGAATTTAGACGAAATTAATCAAATGCTGTAAAGGAATTATATGCCTGATAACACTGTCATGCCCAGTAGTACAGAACATGAGGACTGTTGGCAACAACGTCTACTTGGCGAAGATAAACAACGCCGTAATGATCACCGCAGTCCTTATCAGCGCGATCGTGGCCGAATTCTACATTCTGCCGCATTTCGGCGACTTCAAGCCAAAACCCAAGTGCTTGGTATCGGCATGAATGACTTTTATCGCACTCGTTTGACCCATTCGTTGGAAGTCTCTCAAATTGGTACCGGCATCACCGCACAGTTACGTCGTAAGTATCCAGAACTTAAGTACTTGCTTAACTCTATGAGCTTAATTGAATCGATTTGTTTAGCTCATGATATAGGCCACCCACCCTTTGGCCACGGGGGCGAAGTCGCATTAAATTACATGATGCGTCATCATGGTGGATTTGAAGGAAATGGCCAAACCTTCCGTATTTTAACCCGTTTAGAGCCCTATACACCGTCATGGGGGATGAATCTGACTCGGCGGACGCTATTGGGTGTGATGAAATACCCCGCAACTCATGGGCAGTTATTTGTTGATCAACACCGTCCAGACATTGCCAATCATCGTCAATTAAAACCATCAGAATGGCCACCAGTAAAAGGCTTGTTTGATGATGATAAACCTATTGTTGATTGGGTATTAGATTCATTATCCGAGTCTGATAGACAGTTGTTTATCACTAGTGAGCAAAATCATACTCACGCCCATTACCCACATCTTAAAACCCGCTATAAGTCCTTTGACTGCTCTATTATGGAGTTGGCTGACGATATTGCTTATGCCGTGCATGATCTAGAAGATGCCATTGTCATGGGGATTGTTAATCAACATCAGTGGCAACGCGATGTGGTTGAGCAGTTAACGGAGATCAAGGATAAATGGCTCATATCGGAAATGGCTCAAATAGGTGACAAACTATTTTCCCATGAGCATCATTTACGCAAAGATGCCATCGGTACCTTAGTCAACGGTTTCGTGACTGCGATTGGCATCAGCGCCAATCCACAATTTGAACAAGACTTATTAAAATATAATGCAGAATTAGAGCCAGACTTTGCTTCAGCTTTACATGTACTTAAACAATTGGTGTTTAAGTACGTTATTCGTAAACCCGAAATTCAAATGTTGGAATACAAAGGACAACAAATTGTAATGGAATTGTTTGAAGCGTTTTCCTCTGATCCAGAGCGTCTATTACCGCTCAACACTCGTGAACGATGGTTAGCTGAGTGTAATGAAAACAATAATCCAATGCGGGTGATTGCCGATTATATTTCCGGCATGACTGATGAGTTTGCAGGCCGCTTACATCAGCAATTATTTGGTTCAAAAACCGCAGGCATCATGGAATTAAGTCGCGAGCAATAAGCATAAAAAAGCACTTGGTTGTTCCAACCACCATTGCTGGTCATTCTTATTGGTATACTTGTCCGTCATTAATGGATCTATCGCCATAAACCCAAGGGCATAAACGCTAGCATTGAGACTAGATAGCGCTTTAGTGAGTGGCAAATCGATACCGTACGGCAAAGATGGTACTTGCGACAGTAACAATATTAGCGCGTAAAACACGCTTTTACTGAGCGTCAGTAGTGCCATTTAAACATCAAGCCACAACAATCACTCTGTATAATCACCCTTAAGGGGTTAACAGAAGATGAGTTTGGTTTGAGAGTCACCACGTTAATCTAACCAAAGCATACATTCGGCCCACATTGAATATTGGCCTTAAAGTGAGTCAATCCGCCCTTATAAATATTGATATCAATCACAATTCACTGATTAAGTAAGCAAAAATGCTTTAGTATTTGCTTATATGCATTAATCAGTACTAAGATATTTCATACATTCAACAGACTATTTTCAAACTGTTTGATATGGTTAATTAATTAGGTCAAGGTATAAAGGTAAAAGAATTTCAGTGTAAAACAACTAAAAACACACCCCCAAGTCTATTGACCATTGCACTAGTTGATGACAATAGACCCAGTGATGACTGATTTAACGCCATTATTAAATAGTGCCATAAGCAGATCATCATGTTGAGCGAGTATAAGCGTTAGGCCATATCGAAGTGCTGGATGAACAGAAGTTGAATATTAAGTGGCTAAAAAGCATTCAATGCTGTAATAAAATTACATGAGTTACGCTTTTGTGGTCATCATCACAACAAATATAGCCTAAAAGCTGTAATTTTATTTACAAAGAATATTTTGCAAAACTAATTTGTTGAATATTTTTACAGGAAACCACTATGACAGTCACCAATACGCAAGAGCTAGATTTATTAGTAGAACGCGTTGCCAAAGCCCAAGCCGAGTTTGCCAATTTTAGCCAAGAACACGTTGATATTATCTTTAGGGCGGCCGCTTTAGCCGCTGCAGATGCACGTATATCATTAGCTAAAATGGCCGTAACCGAAACGGGTATGGGTGTATTAGAAGATAAGGTGATTAAAAACCACTTTGCCTCTGAATACATTTATAACAAATACAAAGATGAAAAAACCTGTGGCATTCTATCTGAGGACTTAACCTTTGGTACCATTACCATTGCAGAGCCTGTCGGTATTATTTGCGGTATTGTTCCCACCACGAATCCCACTTCAACCGCTATTTTTAAAGCCCTTATCAGTTTAAAAACCCGTAATGGCATTATTTTCTCACCCCACCCAAGGGCGAAAAACTCAACCACCACAGCAGCTAAAATTGTATTAGATGCCGCAGTGGCCGCGGGTGCGCCTAAAGACATCATTGGCTGGATAGACCAACCGAGTGTGGCACTGTCTAACCAATTAATGACTCATGAAAAAATTAACTTAATTTTAGCTACAGGTGGACCTGGCATGGTTAAAGCCGCCTACTCGTCTGGTAAACCTGCCATTGGTGTGGGCGCGGGTAATACACCGATTGTGATTGACGAAACCGCAGACATTAAACGTGCTGTGAGCTCAATTTTAATGTCAAAAACCTTCGACAATGGCGTAGTTTGTGCCTCTGAACAAGCCGTGATTATTGTGGACAGTATTTACAAGCAAGTAAAAGAGCGCTTTATCAGCCATGGCGGATATATCCTGTCTAAAGCTGAAACCGCAGCAATGCAAACGGTGATCCTTAAAAATGGCGGACTCAATGCTGATATTGTTGGCCAAAGTGCGGTGGCGATTGCTGCAATGGCGGGTTTTGACGTTCCTAGCACCACTAAAGTCCTCATTGGTGAAGTAACTGATATAGATGATGCCGAAGCATTTGCTCACGAGAAGTTGTCTCCGTTATTGGGAATGTATAAAGCAAAAGACTTTAACGAGGCAATGGATAAAGCCGAAGCCTTAGTCACGTTAGGGGGGATTGGCCACACATCAGGTTTATATACCAATCAAGACACCCAAGATGAACGTGTTAAAATCTTTGGTTTTAGAATGAAAACTGCGCGTATTCTAATTAATACACCGGCATCTCATGGTGGGATCGGTGACTTGTACAACTTTAAATTAGCACCGTCGTTAACGCTAGGTTGTGGTTCATGGGGCGGTAATTCAATTTCGGAAAATGTCGGTCCAAGCCACTTGATCAATAAGAAAATGGTCGCTAAGAGGGCTGAAAATATGTTGTGGCACAAACTTCCATCATCTATATACTTCCGCCGCGGCTGTTTACCGATAGCATTAGAAGAGTTAAGTGATAAAAAACGTGCGCTGATCATTACTGACAAATTCTTATTTAATAATGGTTACTGTAACGAGACCTTAAAAATTCTCAAAGCACAGGGTCTTGAAACCGAAATTTTTTATGAAGTAGAAGCCGACCCAACCTTAGCCATTGTTCGCCAAGGTGCAAAAGTCGCCCAAAGCTTCCAACCCGATGTCATTATTGCACTCGGTGGTGGTTCGCCAATGGATGCCGCTAAAATTATTTGGGTGATGTATGAGCACCCTGATGTTGATTTTGCCGATTTAGCACTGCGCTTTATGGATATCCGCAAACGTATTTATAAATTCCCTAAAATGGGTGTTAAAGCCCAAATGATTGCCATTCCAACTACCTCGGGTACAGGTTCAGAAGTGACCCCCTTTGCCGTGGTAACAGATGAAGTAACCGGAATGAAGTATCCTATCGCTGACTATCAATTAACCCCAAATATGGCGATTGTTGATCCTAACTTAGTCATGGATATGCCCAAATCACTCACCGCTTTTGGTGGCATTGATGCTGTTACACATGCGTTAGAAGCTTATGTGAGTGTAATGGCAAACGAATACAGTGATGGCCAAGCGCTACAAGCATTAGACCTATTGTTTAAGTACTTACCAGACTCCTATGAGTTTGGTGCAAACGCGCCAGTTGCCCGAGAAAAAGTTCACAATGGTGCGACGATTGCCGGTATTGCTTTTGCCAACGCATTCTTAGGTGTTTGTCACTCAATGGCGCACAAGTTAGGTGCTGAGTTCCACCTAGCACACGGCTTAGCTAACGCGCTGTTAATCTCTAACGTGATCCGCTTTAACGCGACGGATATGCCAACCAAGCAAGCCGCTTTTAGTCAATACGACCGCCCTAAAGCACTGTGTCGTTATGCTGCCATTGCGGATTATTTAAAGCTTGGGGGTAAAACCGATGCTCAAAAAGTTGACAAGCTGATTGAAAAAATCGAAGCGCTGAAAACAACCATAGGTATTCCTGCATCAATCCAGGACGCCGGTGTTAATGAAGCTGATTTTATCGCCAAACTGGATGAGCTTGCTGAAGATGCTTTTGATGATCAATGTACGGGTGCCAATCCACGTTACCCGTTGATTAAAGAGCTTAAACAAGTGTTATTGGACAGTTTCTATGGCAGAGCTTATAAAGACTAGTCAACTCAATAACAAGCAGTAAGCTTATAACACTTCGCCTTACGAGATAATTATCGTAAGGCGTTTTTTTATACCTTTGACTGTGTAAAAACCTTACAAAACTACTTTGCTAGCGCCAGCATAACAGCGCTGTGAGCATGAATTTGAGTGGTATCATACAAAGGCACATTGGTATGTTGTTGCTGCACCAGTAAAGCTATTTCAGTACAACCTAAAATCACTGCCTCGGCTCCTTGAGCGAATAATTTATCAATAATACTAAGATAGCATTGTCGAGATTGCAGATTAATCTTGCCTAGGCACAACTCTTGATATATCACATTATGGATTAATATTTGATCGTCTGGCGAAGGCACAATGACTTCGATCGGATAGTTATCGGTGATACGCTGCTTATAAAAATCTTGATCCATAGTAAAGCGCGTACCCAATAAGCCCACTTTACCGATACCGTCGGCTAACAACGCCTCGGCGGTGGCATCGGCGATATGTAAAATAGGAATAGAGATTTGTGCTTGAATGTCATCGGTCACTTTGTGCATTGTATTGGTACAAATCAACAAAAAGTCAGCCCCGCCCGCTTCAACAGCCTTAGCCGCATTTGATAAATGAATGGCGGTATCGTCCCACAACCCTTGATGTTGCAATATTTCAATTTCAGCAAAATCGACACTGTACAGACAAATTTTGGCCGAATGAAGTCCGCCTAAAGTAGACTTCACCCCTTGATTAATGGCCTGGTAGTAACTCAGTGTTGACTCCCAACTCATGCCACCTATCATACCGATTGTTTTCATGTTCACTCCTACAACTGAATAGCAAAAAGTCCCTATAGACATTATTGGCCAGATGGAACCTTACTTCGAAATAACACACTTATATCCTAAGCCGTATTATCGTTATTCAGACTTCGGATAATATAACCTCAATACAAAATAAGAGATAAGCCAAATAGATAAAAGTCAGCATTTTTGACGTATTGCATATCAAACTTGCCTAGCGTTTTGCTAACAAGACCCATTTATATGGAAATATCTGCCTCTGACAGGTTATTACAACTGCATTAGTTGGAAAAAAGTTGCTTATAACCGTTTATTATCTCAAATGCCGCTATCTAGTAATAAGCCCCCTTCGGCCGCTATCCACAACTTACCCTATTGTTGTTTAGTAGACTTTATTTGGCTAGATAACAAAAAACCAGCTCATGCTGGTTTTATTGACGCCATTGACACTGGCGATTTCTGTTGGCGATTACTGTTGGTCACTAGTGGCTCAGTTACGACTTAAATGACATTGCACCTAAGTAATCTTTTTTACCAACCTCAACCCCATTATGACGCAAGATTGAATAGGCTGTTGTGATATGAAAATGAACATTAGGGATTGCATGTTCAAGTAAGAAATCGTGGCCGGTAAGGTACTTATCGTTCCAACGATGATGAGTGATCTTGCGGGTTTGGGCACCAACAAAATCTTCTGCTTTAAAAGTGGCTAAATAACCAATAACCGAGGTTATGCGGGTTTGTAATTCTGCCACAGTCGTTTCATTATCTTCATGTTTTGGTGCACGGTCTTGTTGACCCGTTAAACGCGCAACCGATAATTTTGCGGTATCACACGCGATTTGTACTTGGCGAATTAAGTTAAATTGATCTGCTGCTAAACGTGAGTTAAGTAATACCGACATTTCAATCTTTTTAGCACCGGCAAAGTCTTCCCCTTTCGCAAGAATTGAACTTAAGTTATTGAGCATTTTACTAAATTGCACAACCGTTAAATCATAAAACATAGAGAATACCTCTTAAAAATGAATGAGCTTGCATTGTTTTAGGTCTAAAACATCAATAATCGTATACTTATCAACAATAACGCTTAGATTATCAGCAACCCTTAGATTACATCAAACTGAATAATAAGAACTTTACTTAAATTAAATTAACTTAATGATATACACAGTAAACTATCGATAATAAAAAACCAGCATAAGCTGGTTTTTTAGGTCACACAATCAATGTATTACAAAGCCGCCAGGGCTTCTTTACATAATTGTGTAATGCGATCCCACTCTTCGTTATCTACAGCATCAGTCGGTGCAATCCAGCTGCCGCCAATGCAATCAACATTTGATAATGCTAAATAATCTTTATAAGTCGCTGGGCTGATCCCACCAGTTGGACAGAATCGGATCTCAGAAAGTGGGCCAGAGAAAGACTTTAATACATTAACGCCACCCGAGGCTTCTGCAGGGAAAAACTTGAAGTGAGTGTAGCCCAACTCCATACCCACCATAATCTCTGAAATACTCGCGACACCTGGAATTAACGGCACAGTGCCTTTCTTGGCCGCTTTTAATAGATCAACCGTTGCACCCGGGGTAATGATAAATTGCGAACCCGCATCAATAGCTTGTTGTAACTGGGCTTCATTTAAAATGGTCCCTGCACCAACCAATGCTTCTGGCACTTCTTTAGCAATTTTAGCTATCGCTTCTAACGCACATGGAGTTCGTAAAGTGACTTCTAAGACACTAATGCCGCCAGCCACTAACGCTTTTGCTAATGGGACAGCGTGTTCAAGTTTATTAATGACCATGACCGGAACAACCGGGCTGCGTTTAAACACGTCTTGTGGTTGGAGCAACCAATTATTAGGCTCAAGCATATTACAGTCTTCCTTTGTCGTTAATATAATTCATCAATCGCATTAGTACTGCGAGCACCTGTTTCTGGGCTGCTCAAACTGCTACGTAGCGCGCCAAACAACTCACGGCCCATGCCATAACTTGAGTGATGTAAATCCACTATCCCTGCGGTTCTGCTTGCAAGTGTCTTCTCGTCAACAAACAGGGTTAATTCACCCGTTGTAGCATCAACACGAATTAAATCACCGTTCTCAACTTTGGCAATCAAACCACCGTCTAGCGCTTCTGGGGTTAAATGAATGGCTGCAGGTACTTTACCTGATGCACCTGACATACGGCCGTCAGTCACTAGTGCAACTTTAAAACCTTTGTCTTGTAGGGTACCTAAGTAGGGTGTGAGTTTATGCAGCTCAGGCATCCCGTTAGCTTTAGGGCCTTGACCTCTAACAACCACAACACAATCTCTGTCAAGCTCACCCGCTTGGAATAGTGCATCAAGTTTGTTTTGATCATCAATCACAATCGCAGGACCTTCAACTACGCGATTTTTATCGGGCACGGCAGATACTTTAATCACTGCGCGGCCTAAGTTACCTTTGAGTAACTTCAAACCACCGTTATGTTGAAATGGTGTATCAAGGTGAGTTAACACTTCTTTGTCTAAGCTTTCAGTGACACCATCAACCCACTTAAGCTCGCCATCAAGCAAACGAGGTTCTTGGGTATAACGACGTAAGCCATAACCTGCAACGGTATTAACATCTTCATGCAATAGGCCGCCATCAAGTAACTCTTTAACCAACAACGCCATGCCACCTGCTGCATGGAAGTGATTAATATCGGCATGACCATTTGGATATACGCGGGCTAATAATGGTACTGCATCAGATAAATCAGAAAAATCATCCCAATTAACGATAATGCCAGCGGCGCGAGCTGCAGCGACAATGTGCATGGTTAAGTTAGTTGAACCACCGGTCGCGAGAATACCCACAATGCCATTAACTACTGACTTTTCAGAGACCAGTTCACCAATCGGAGTGTACTGTGTACCCATTGCGGTTAGACGGCACACTTGTTTGGCAGCCATTTTGCTTAATTCATCACGTAATGGATCATCAGGATTAACAAACGATGAACCAGGTAATTGTAACCCCATGATTTCAAGCATTAACTGGTTAGAGTTAGCTGTACCATAAAAGGTACATGTGCCGGCGCTATGATATGACTTAGCTTCAGCTTCAAGCAATGCGGCACGATCAACCTGCCCTTGGGCAAATTGTTGACGAATACGCGCTTTTTCTTTATTTGGAATACCTGACTTCATTGGACCAGCAGGCACAAATAACATCGGCAAATGACCAAAGCTTAATGCACCGATTAATAAACCTGGAACGATTTTGTCACAAATACCCAGTAGTAGCGCACCATCAAACATATTGTGCGACAAACCTACCGCGGTAGACATAGCAATGACTTCACGACTCAGTAAGCTAAGTTCCATGCCTGGCTGACCTTGGGTCACACCGTCACACATGGCAGGAACACCTGCCGCGACTTGTGCCACACTACCCACATCCATACACGCTTGCTTAAGCATATTTGGATAAGTTTCATAGGGTTGATGTGCTGACAACATGTCATTAAATGCAGTCACAATACCAATATTGGCTTTCGTTAGCTGGCGTAAAGAATCTTTTGCTACCGGCTGACAGGCTGCAAAACCATGGGCCAAATTGCCACAACTTAATGCACTACGATGAACCCCTTGGGCTTTGGCATCGTTTAACGCGGTTAAATACGTTGATCGAGATTGTTGACTACGAGCAATAATTCTATCGGTGACGGCTTGTACTACTGAATGCATGGTAAAACTCCTTACGCGCTATAGAACACATCAACGGGCGTTTTATGCTGCGCTAATACGGCTCTAATGGGCATTTGGGTAACATCATCATTCTCGAGAGCCTGATGATATACAGTTAATTTTGGTTCTCCGACAAGATGCAAATAAATCTGACGACTATTTAAAATGGCATCTTTAGACAATGTGATGCGTGCATGCGGCGCGGTCGTTGGGTTAACAGCTACACATACCGCTTTGGTATTTAATGCATTATCAAGCTCTGCACTGCAAGGAAACCATGAGCATGTATGGCCATCAGTACCCATTCCCAGTATCACCACATCAAAAGGACGAGGAAAATTAGCTAACGATTCGCTGGTCATATCGCAACCCGCTTCAGGCGTCGCAAACATATTTTTCAAACCGCGAAACTTAGCGCTAGCGGCGCGATTTTGCAGAAAATGCTGACGAACCAATCTTTCATTTGAATTATTTTCATCAGTTTCAACCCATCGTTCATCAGCTAAAGTAATATAAACATCACTCCAGTCAACAAGCTTATGACTTAATAGCTCAAATAATTTCACGGGTGTTGAGCCACCAGAAACCACTAAGCTGGCTTTACCACGGGTATCAACAGCATCTTGTAATTGCCTAGCAATTTTATCGGCCAATTTAGCGTCTAAATCAGCGGGTGTATTGAACGATTTAAATACGGCTTCTTTAATCATGTCTACTCCCTACTCGTCCCAAGAACGACCATCTTTGGTTATCAATGCAACGGATGCAACAGGTCCCCACGTGCCAGCAGGGTATGGTTTGGGTTTTTCGCCACTTTCTTCCCATGACTGAATAATGCCATCGACCCATGTCCACGCTTGCTCAACTTCATCACGACGAACAAACAGCGCTTGATTACCAAGCATGGCTTCAAGTAACAAACGCTCATAAGCATCTGCAATGCGTTCATTTTTAAACGTGTCACTGAAACTTAAATCAAGCTTAGTGGTTTGAAGGCGTTGCTTTTGCTCAAGACCTGGCACCTTGTTCATCATCTGAATTTCAACCCCTTCGTGAGGTTGCAAACGAATAGTCAGTTTATTCGGTGGGAGATTACGGTAACTTGCCCGGTATAAGTTATGCGGTGGATTTTTAAAGTACACCACAATTTCACTGCTCTTAAATGGCATACGCTTACCACTGCGCAAGTAGAATGGCACGCCAGCCCAACGCCAGTTATCGATATCTACACGTAACGCCACAAAGGTTTCGGTATTCGATTGGGTGTTGGCATCTTCTTCTTCGAGATAACCAGGAACGGGTGAGCCTTTTAGGAAGCCAGCACTGTATTGACCCCGAACAGTATTTTCATACACATTCTCTTGATTAATGGGACGCAATGACTTAAGCACTTTTACTTTTTCGTCACGAATACTGTCAGCATCTAAATTGACCGGTGGATCCATCGCAACCAAGGTTAACACTTGTAATAAATGGTTTTGGATCATGTCACGCATTTGCCCAGCGCCATCAAAGTAGCCCCAACGCCCTTCAATACCCACTTCTTCAGCAACCGTGATCTGGACATGATCAATCGTACGGTTATCCCATTTAGAGGCAAATAAAGAATTAGCAAAACGCAGAGCAATTAGATTTTGTACCGTTTCTTTACCAAGATAATGATCGATACGATAGACCTGATTCTCATTGAAGAATTCAGCCACTTGGTTATTAATTACATGTGATGATTCCAAGTCGGTACCAATCGGCTTTTCAAGCACAACACGGGTATCAGATTGAATCAGGTTTTGTGCATGTAAACAGCGGCAGATGACACCAAAAATCGAAGGAGGCGTTGCGAAGTAATTCACCATGACGCGTTTACTGGGTTCAAGTAAATCGTGGAAGGCACGATAACCTTCAGGATCTTTAAAATTGGTACCAATATAATGACAACGACTGAGGAAGCGCGCTAGCGTGGTTGGGCAAAGTTCGTCTTTTACAAATGTATTTAATGCTTTAGTAACGAGGGCGATAAACTCTTCTTGAGTAAATGCGTCTTTTGCTACACCGATTACCTTGGTTTCTTTATCAAGCAATTCTGCTTTATCTAGCTGATATAGGGAAGGTAATAGTTTACGCCTAGCTAAATCGCCTTTAGTACCGAAAAGTACGAAGTCACAAGCCTTGGCTCCAATTGATTTGCCCATTGCTTAAAGCTCTCCTGATTATATGTGTGTGTCATGTTCCAATTTGGTCAATGAATAAATGAATAAAAGCACACTTTTGTTGTAATATAACAACAGAATTTAAATTTTGCATCTTTAATTTGCATTTATTGTATTGTTTTTAATCTAGTCATGTGTATCTATTATCTGCTATGATTTTCTACCAATAACAAAGATTGCGAACCATTTAACCATGATCTTTGTATTGAAAAATAATTCCGGATTACTACCATAAGTAAATAAATAACTTAATTTACGTAATTCCTGTAACTTATGATATAAAATTACATTACCTACTTTTAGCTACTTTCTAGCGGATGCTTGCTTATGAATACCCTTGAAAAGGTTCAAAAAAGCCTTACCCAATTTAGTAAATCGGAACGTAAAGTTGCCGAAGTCATATTAGCCTCACCGCAAACAGCTATACATTCAAGTATCGCCACCTTAGCCAAGATGGCTGATGTAAGTGAGCCAACCGTCAATCGCTTTTGTCGTCGACTCGACACTAAGGGGTTCCCTGATTTTAAGTTACATTTGGCTCAAAGTCTTGCTAACGGTACACCTTATGTAAGCCGTCACGTTGAAGAAGATGATTCACCAGATTCATATACCACAAAAATCTTCGAATCATCAATGGCATCGCTTGATACTGCACGCCAAAGTTTAGACACAGCTGCGATAAATAAAGCCGTTGATATTCTAACTCAAGCTAAGACTATTTCATTTTTTGGTCTTGGTGCCTCTGCCTCTGTAGCCCATGATGCGCAAAACAAGTTCTTTCGCTTTAATGTACCAGTGATATGTTTCGATGATGTGTTAATGCAGCGCATGAGCTGTATTAACTGCAATGAAGGCGACGTAGTGGTATTAATTTCGCACACTGGCCGGACAAAATCACTGATTGAAATAGCCCGTATCGCTCGTGAAAATGGCGCCGCAGTCATTGGTATTACAGCCCGTAATTCGCCACTTTCTCTTGAATGTACATTACCTGTAACAATGGAAGTGCCCGAAGATACTGATATGTATTTACCAATGGCATCGCGCTTAGCGCAACTGGTTACCATAGACGTATTGGCAACAGGGTTTACCTTACGCCGAGGCCCTCGTTTTCGTGAAAATTTAAAACGCGTTAAAGAAGTATTAAAAGAATCTCGAGTGAACAAGGATTTGACTATTTAAATTGATGGCCGATTAAACGAAGATATTACGGATGATCAGACATTGTTCGTTTGAGGATCGATTAACTCAACATCTATCGTCAATCGACACAACGCCGAACTCATTCTCATTTATACAGTGAATTTTGCACAAATCTTACAAGATAACTGGTAAATAATTACACAATTTAGTTATGTTTAATCGTGTAAATTATCATGCATCGCAATCAAATATTGTTCATAAAGCCAAACGGTTTATTCTGTTTGGCTTTTTTTATTGCAAAAATCGCTGATCTGTCACATAAATTACACATTAAAAACGATCTTTTTGTTTGTAACTTTACTACATTTGTTGAGAATGTCTGTTAATATAGTTACATCATTTAAGTGCCGAGATTGCTTAAGCACTTTAAATAACCAAATTCTATTTAACACAAAATCTTTCTTATCATTAACGGAGTATCTTATGTTCCGCAGAACTAAAATCGTTACTACACTAGGGCCAGCAACTGATCGCGATGACAATTTACGTAAAATTATCGTGGCAGGTGCTAACGTTGTTAGACTTAACTTCTCACACGGTTCACCAGAAGATCATTTAAAGCGTGCTACAGATACACGTAGGATTGCTAAAGAATTGGGCAAACACGTCGCTATTTTAGGTGACTTGCAAGGGCCTAAAATTCGTATTTCTACCTTTAAAGATAACAAAAAGATCAAGCTTAACTTAGGTGATGCTTTTATCCTTGATGCTGATTTAGCAAAGGGCGAAGGTGATGAAACTCAAGTAGGTATCGATTACAAGCAATTACCTAATGATGTCGTTATTGGCGATATATTAATGCTTGATGATGGCCGAGTGCAGTTAAAAGTTGAACGTGTTGAGGGTAATAAAGTCTTCACTAGCGTTACAATAGCAGGCCCGTTATCAAATAACAAAGGCATCAACAAAAAAGGCGGCGGCTTAACCGCTCCTGCCCTCACTGAAAAAGACATGGCGGATATCAAAACAGCTGCGTTGATTGATGTTGATTACTTAGCAGTATCGTTTCCTCGAACGGGTGCGGATCTTGATTTAGCACGTTCGTTAGCACTTGAAGCGGGCAGTAAAGCATTAATTGTCGCTAAAGTTGAGCGTGCAGAAGCGGTTGAATCTGACGAAGCTATGGACGATGTTATCCGAGCATCAGACGTCGTCATGGTTGCTCGTGGTGACTTAGGTGTTGAAATCGGCGATGCGGCACTTGTTGCTGTACAAAAACGGTTAATTCAACGTTCGCGTCAACTCAACAAAGCCGTGATCACTGCAACACAAATGATGGAATCAATGATTTCAAGCCCAATGCCAACACGTGCTGAAGTGATGGACGTGGCTAACGCAGTGTTAGACGGTACTGATGCAGTGATGCTCTCAGCAGAAACCGCTGCGGGCGATTTCCCTGAAGAAACCGTTATGGCAATGGCTAACGTTTGTTTAGGCGCAGAGTTACACCCAAGTGTAAATGTGTCTAAGCACCGTATGGATGAACGTTTCTCTTCAGTTGAAGAAACGATAGCACTATCAACCATGTATGCTGCTAACCACTTGCCAGGTGTTAAAGCGATTATTTCGTTAACGGAATCTGGCGCGACAGCTAAATTAATGTCACGTATCAGCTCTGGTTTGCCGATTTTTGCATTATCACGTCATCAAAAAACATTAGCTAGCATGGCTATGTTCCGTGGTGTACAGCCTATTGAGTTTGATTCAACAGCTTATCCTGCTGATGAATTAGCTAAAGAAGCATTAAACTGCATGGTTAACGCCGGTTATTTGGTCAGTGGTGATCTGGTACTCATGACTAAAGGTGACGCGATGGAAACGATCGGTGGCACTAACACTTGTAAAGTACTTATTGTTGCATAATCAACAACTACGCGTAGCGAGTAACACTCAATAGTTTTTATATTGTGATTATCTCGTTAACCCTAAAGCCAGTCTTCGGATTGGCTTTTTTTATGGGTTAAATTTAGAACGCTAGTAATGAACCGCCTATCCCCCCTAAATTCGCCTATCCCTCCCTTGTTGTATTTCTAACAATGTCTGTTTATCGCTTTGTTGTAATGAAAAAAAACCCCGACAGAGTCAGGGTTTATTTGGCGCCAATGATTTACATCAAAGACTGACATAAAAGTAATCAACTTACATTATAGCGTCTCAAAGTCATTGACGTTAATAGCGGCTAAGCGCAATTCATCTGCTTCGACAAGCTGTTTATGTTCAGCTTCAGTGATAATGTCTTTTGCTAACGCTACGTCAAATAACTCAAGCATTGGAAGCTTGGATTTTATATGACCGCTACGTTGAGCTTTCTTCAACTTTTTATACAGCTCTTTTGCAGCATATTTGGCTAAGAAAGCTTGCTCTACTTCCGCAATACCACTTTGGTCATCTTCAACATCACTACAAAGGAAAGTGATTCGGTCTCGTGCAGGTCCAGGCTTTAGCATACCGGTCACTAAATCAATCGCCAACTTGTCGCTTGGTGCGCTAAAGTGATTCCCTAATGGAAAAATCAATACTCGCAGTAATACTGCCGCGATTTTGCTTGGGAAATTATGGATAGCATCATTCAACGCTTTAGCCGCTAAATGTAAACGCTCCGTCATCACATAATGCACTGCAGGTAAATCATCTTGTTGACGACCATTATCTTCAAACAGTTTCAACGTGGCAGACGCTAGGTATAGCTGACTTAATACATCCCCCATACGTGCAGAGAGCATTTCTTTACGTTTAAGGTCGCCGCCCATGATCAACATCGAAACATCAGTCATGATGGCAAGTGATGAAGAGATACGCGTCATATCACGGTAATATTGCTGCGTCGGACCGCTCACTGGCGCACTGGCAAAACGACTGCCCGTTAACGCATTACCCAATGATCGTAATGCGTTACCGATCGCATAACCTATGTGTCCCAGTAAAAGAGAATCGAAACGGTCTAATGCCGATGTCTCATCTTCCATCGCCGCGGCTTCCATTTCAGCCAAAACGTAGGGATGACAGCGCGTTGCACCTTGGCCAAAAATCATCAATGACCGAGTCAAAATGTTTGCACCTTCTACGGTAATTGAAATAGGAGTTGCCATGTATGCATGACCTAAATAGTTTTTAGGTCCTAATTGGATACCTTTACCCGACTGAATGTCCATTGCGTCTTCTAATACATCACGACCTAACTCTGTCATATGGTATTTAGCAATTGCGGTAACCACAGAAGGTTTAACTTTTAAGTCGATACCTTGAGTGGTTAAACGACGGGCGGCTTCAAGCTGGTAAGTATTGGCAATAATACGCGCCATAGCCTCTTGTACGCCTTCAAAGTGACCGATTGGCATACCGAACTGTTGACGAACATAACTATACGCTGTGGTCGTTTTAGTGGCCACATGGCCAGATGCAGTAGCAAGCGCAGGTAATGAAATACCACGTCCTGCAGACAAACATTCAACCAGCATACGCCAGCCTTTACCCGCAAACTGTGGTCCACCAATAATCCAATCTAATGGAATGAATACATCTTCACCACTGGTAGTACCGTTCATAAACCCCATCATTAATGGATTATGACGACGACCGATTTCAACGCCTTGATGATCCGTTGGGATCAACGCACAAGTAATACCTAGGTTTTTAATCTCACCTAACAAACCGTCAGGATCGCGCATTTGGAATGCTAACCCTAATACTGTCGCTACAGGTGCTAAGGTAATGTAACGCTTGTTCCAAGTTAAACTTAAGCCTAATGTCTCTTCGCCTTCAAACTCACGGCGACACACAATACCCAAGTCAGGGATTGCGCCAGCATCACTGCCCGCTTCTGGACCCGTTAACGCGAAACAGGGAATATCTTTACCCACAGCTAACGATGGCAACCAACGCTCTTTTTGCTCTTGAGTGCCGTAATGCGTTAATAGCTCACCTGGGCCTAAAGAGTTAGGCACCATAACGGTAACGGCAGCACTGACACTGCGGGTGGCAATTTTAGCCACAATCGTTGAGTTTGCATAAGCTGAAAATTCACGCCCGCCGTACTTTTTAGGAATAATTAACGCAAAAAAGCCTTGTTCTTTAAAATATTGCCATAACTCTGGCGGTAAATCTTTACGATTATGGACAATATCGAAATCGTCAATCATGGTTAATGCGGTTTGTACTTGATTATCAATAAAGTCTTTTTCTTCTGCACTTAACGTTGGTTTACCATAACTGTGTAAGGTGTTCCAGTTTGGTTTTCCGCGGAATAACTCACCTTCCCACCAAACATCACCGGCTTCCATTGCTTCTTTCTCGGTACTCGACAATGGAGGCAACACTTTTTTGAAAAATGAGAATACTGGACGCGTGATAAATTGCATCCTGATATTACGTACGCCAAAGAGGACGATGATCGCTATAATAAGCAATATGACGATGGTCATTTTATACCTTCTTAGTTTGTTAACACAGGGACAGCAACACCAGCTGCCATGTAGGGGATAACTTTACGAATAATGGCTTCAATATTGTTATGTTCACCATAATCTGCCGCGGCAATTTCATTTAAGGCATCTGCAGAAGCCATAGTGAACACAATAGTTCCTAAAGTGAAATGCAAACGCCAAAACATTTCAGCCGCGGGAATATGCGGAACGCTGGCTGATACAGCTTGAACAAATGTGGCTAAATGTTCGCCATAGTGTGTGGTGATAAACCAGCGCAAATGCCCTTGGCTTTCTATGTAACCTCGGCCCAACAACTGTAAGAAAATAATCGTGCCGCCGTTACGTACCTTATTCAATTCAAGTAACGGGTTAATTAAAGCAGAAAAAATCTCGTTTAGTGATGCATTTTCAGGCGCATTATGTAAACGATTAATCTCTATCGAAGCGCTTGGCATAAACACATCTAAGTATCTTGCTAATACAGCACGAATTAATTCTTTTTTCGAACCAAAATGGTAATTGACCGACGCCAAATTGACTTCAGCTTTACTCGTAATCAGTCGTAACGACGTTTCAGAAAAACCTCTTTCAGCAAACAACTTTTCAGCTGCATCGAGTATTCTTGTTTTTGTATCAGTACGACTTGCCATTCCAAGACCCAAGTTAATTTAAACACCTGTTTAAATTAATCATTGAGCGCACAGATGTCAATCGAAATTGTTAGCTTTCTTTGTTTATGCAAACAACAAAAACAGTAACAACCGCATCAGATTGTTAACTTATATGCAAAGTTTGCTATTTTTCGGTACACTCATTACGACAAGAAAAACAAGGATGCAAACAAATGAATTTGCCTTTAAAACGACCGTCCCAAATTGCACTTATTGTCTCAATCGCATTAGGATTGTGTGCGTGTAACGACACGACTGTCACCACTGAGGCTGCTGATGAAAAAACAGATATCGCAGCCGCAATAAATTTTGTTAACCGCGCAGAGGCTGATTTAGCCAGTTTATCGATTGAAGCTAACCGTGCAGAATGGATCTATTCCAATTTCATTACAGATGACACCGCGGCTTTATCTGCTGCAATGGGAGAAAAAGTAACCTCCACATCAGTGCGCTATGCAACTGAAGCGGCCAAATACGCTAACGTAGATTTAGACCCTGTCAATGCACGCAAGCTTAACAGCCTTCGCAGTAGCATAGTATTACCCGCTCCACTTGATGCAGCTAAAAATGCCGAGCTGGCTAGTATCGTCTCACAGCTCAATGGACTTTACGGCAAAGGTAAATATTGCTTTGCTGACGGTCGCTGCCTTACTCAACCTGAGTTATCTAATATTATGGCAGAGTCAAAAGACCCTGCTTTGCTTTTAGAAGCATGGAAAGGTTGGCGTGAAATAGCCAAACCCATGCGTCCGTTATTTGAACGCGAAGTTGAATTAGCCAATCAAGGCGCAAGCGATCTAGGTTATACCGACTTGTCTGAACTGTGGCGCAGCCAATACGACATGGAGCCTGAGGCATTTTCAGCAGAACTTGATCGGCTCTGGGCACAAATAAAGCCGCTTTATGACTCATTACATTGCTATGTTCGCGGCGAATTAAACCAACAATATGGTGATGACGTTGCGCCAAAGACGGGCCCTATTCCAGCGCATTTACTGGGGAATATGTGGGCTCAACAATGGGGTACTATCTATAATAGTGTTGCACCTAAAGATGCAGACCCTGGCTATAACGTGACCGAACTATTAGCCCAAAACGGCTATGATGAAATTAAAATGGTAAAACAAGCTGAAGGTTTCTTCACTTCACTTGGGTTTGGCGCATTACCAGAAACATTTTGGACCCGTTCAATGTTTGTACAACCTCAAGGCCGTGATGTGGTGTGCCATGCATCGGCGTGGGACTTGGATAACCTAGATGATATCCGCATTAAAATGTGTATTCAGAAAAATGCTGAAGACTTTAGTGTTATTCATCATGAATTAGGCCATAATTTTTATCAACGAGCCTATAAAAACCAGCCTTTCATCTTTAAAAACTCAGCAAATGATGGCTTCCATGAAGCGATTGGCGACACAATAGCCTTATCTATTACGCCTAAGTATTTGCAGAAAATTGGCTTACTTGAAACGGTCCCCGATGCGTCTAAAGACATTGGATTATTGTTAAAGCAAGCATTAGATAAAATTGCCTTTATGCCTTTTGGGTTAATGATTGATCAATGGCGCTGGCAAGTATTTAACGGCACCATCAAACCGGAGCAATATAACCAAGCTTGGTGGGAGCTACGTGAAAAATATCAAGGTGTTAAAGCACCCATTGAGCGTACTGAAGCGGATTTTGATCCTGGTGCTAAATATCATGTCCCAGGCAATGTCCCCTATACGCGTTATTTCTTAGCCCATGTACTGCAGTTCCAATTCCATAAAGCACTGTGTGATATTGCAGGTGACACAGGTCCTGTTCACCGTTGTAGCATTTATGGTAACAAAGCAGCAGGAGCTAAACTGAATCAAATGCTCGAAATGGGTGCCAGCAAACCTTGGCCTGAAGCGCTTAACGTTGTGACAGGTTCAGACAAAATGGACGCCAAAGCAGTGTTAGATTACTTTGCCCCTTTGCAAGTCTGGTTAGATGAACAAAATACACAGGCAAACCGCCAGTGTGGCTGGTAACCCTCGATGTGATGACCGATTGTTTCAGCGACCGATTGTAGCGATTGGTTGCAGTGACTGATGCAAATAAACGATCATTAAGAGGCCGCTACTTCACATCTAATTTTTTCACTTAAAATAATGGCGCTAGTCAATAATAGCGCCATTATTTTATATAAATACTCTCGATTTAATGTAAACCTATCTAAAACCACGACCTTTTCTATTCAACTCGCCATTTTCAATTCTTTTTTGCTGTGATTTTTTTAGCATCACAAATAGCGCGCCGACCCCGCCACATTCTTTTGTGGCAGAATGATACGCGGTAACCGGCTCGATAAATTGTAACCAATGACATACTGCAGATTTCATTAATGCTGCATAAGGTTTGCTTTTATAACCCTTACCATGAATAACCAGTATGTTACGTTCTCCGTGTTCATAAGCACTTAATACGTAATTAAGTAAACTTTCACGGGCCTGTAAAAGCCGATATTGATGTAAATCCAACACAGTATTGAATCGATATTTACCCAGTCGAAGTTGTGTAAACACTTCGTCTTGAATGCCATCCATTTTATAGCTCACCACATCGTCGGGCTTAAGCGGTTTGAATAAATAAGGATCGGTGGGCAATAACGCTAACAACTCATGTTGCTCTGCTGCCGCTCGCTTTGCCAGTTGAGCATCTGTTACTCTTAATGGATTAGGCCATGTTTGGGCAGTCTGTGTTTGATGTTGATGTTTAATAGGAGTCACATCGGCCATTTCTTGTAAGAATAATGGGTCATCACTTAACAACATATGGACCTCCTACATACTTTGTAAAGATTCTACGCTTTAGCAAAGTTGATGAATAAATTATAGTTACGGTTACGGTATCGCTTCAATTATTGATTTAGGCGACAACTGCCTTGAAAAACACCGTTAGCTAAAAAGAGAACTAATCCTTGAAAAAAATATTGACCTTATTGAATGCGCCATGGTCGTCTCTACTTCTGCTAGCAGTGGGTTTGAGCGGAATCACGTTGAACGTTTATGCCGCAGAGTCGATCCCTCATCAGACGTTGAATGCTAATTTTACAAAATTGACTCAAGCTTTTGAACAATTAGATTTAACCGCCATTGAGCAAATATACACTGACGATGCTGTGTATATTTCTGAAACACAAGACCGAGGCATCATTAGCGGTAAAGAAAACATTTTAGATCTGTATAGCCGATTTTTTAATAAGATTAAAACTAAACACGCTAAACTTGAAGTCGACTTTCGTGTACTTGTACGTTATAGCGAACCAAATAGCGCAACCTACATTGGTTATTATTTAGTGCGGTTTCACCCAGGAAAAGAGTCTGGTGAACCGATCAGTGAGTTTGCCGGTAAGTTTGTGACTGTTTTTACCAAAGACAGCAAGCAACAATGGAAAATTAGCGTCGACTCTAACACTCACGCCGCGCCCCATTTTTACTATGATGCGAAACCGGTACCGAATCTATATTATGGTCGGCAATTTATTGCTGCAGCCGCAAAATAATAAACTTGATGAAGAATAATGATTTATTAGACGCTAAATCGACACACTGCCCCTGTGGCAGTTCACGTCCCTACGAGCAATGCTGTGAGCCATATCATTTAGGTCGTGCTGTGGCAGAGATACCAGAGCGTTTAATGCGGTCTCGTTATTGTGCCTTTGTGTTGCGTCATTTCCGCTATTTGATTGCGACGCATCATCCACAATATTTACACGGTTTGACTGAACAACAACTTGCCCAAGGTAAAACCCAGTGGTTGGGTTTAGTGGTAATGTCATCGACACAACAATCTGAATATGGCGAAGTAACCTTTAAAGCTTGGTTTATTGAAAACAAACACATTGATGCTATTTATGAGTGTTCGTCATTTATCAAACAAGATGGCCATTGGTTTTATACTCACGGACACCAAATGCAAACTCGGTTACCAGGCAGGAATGACCCTTGTATCTGTCATAGCGGCAAAAAATTCAAACAATGCTGTGCTAAGCGCACGGGTTAGCAACGGTGAGTAATACGCTACCCATCCGCTTAAAAATAAGCCTAGTTGCTGATGTCGTCGAATAGCTCGTTGCAGAGCAATAGTGAATTAATCTGCTATTGATAAATAAAAATTGAGTAAAAGACGCTGTGAAAAGGCTATTTAGCATTTTGTAGAATACTGCTTAAAGATAATTTCAATCATTACCCGTAAAAATCTTATGCTCCACAAGGATGAAATACGACGACTCAGCCAACATGTTGCTCACTTAATGCCTGTTGGTGTCGTTTCATCTCATGGGCATTAATAAACAAGGCAAAATCATTAACACGTATAGCTGGGCTATATAAAAACCCTTGAGCATGATCGCAAGCGTTCAATGTTAAAAACGCTTCCTGTTCTTTGGTTTCAACCCCTTCAGCGGTTAACGAAATATTCAGTGCTTTAGCCATCGCGATAATCGCACTGACAATCTCACGGCTTTCGTGGCTAGAACAGATATCCATAATAAATGAGCGATCTATTTTTAATTTCGAAATGGGGAATTGCTTAAGGTATTTCATCGAACTGTAACCTGTACCAAAATCATCAATCGCTAAACCGACACCTAATTCGGCCAATTCATGACATAACTTAATTGCATAGCGAATATCTCCCATGAGTTCAGTTTCAGTTATTTCAAGGATCAAAGTCTTAGGCTTAATACGATAGCGCGTAACGAAACGCCAAACTTGTTCATACAAGTTACCGCTAAAAAATTGTCGCGCGGCAACATTCACATGCATCGCAATGTTGACATCTTTATGCTGCCACAAATTCAATTGCTTACAGGCCGTTTCTAATACCCATTCACCAATTTGATTAATCATCCCGGTTTGTTCTGCTATTTCGATAAACGCACCTGGATAAAGCACCCCTTTTTTAGGGTGATGCCAGCGAATTAATGCTTCTGCACCAATATACTGATTATTTTGCAGATCCATTAAGGGTTGATAATACAACTCAAACTCTCGACCGCGAATAGCGTGGTGTAAATCATGCTCTATCTCTGCTTTAGTGTTAAAAGCTTCAAGTAGCGCTTCATTAAAGAATTGATAATGAATATCATTGTTTTTCTTAGCAACTTGTAACGTAATATCAGCACAAGATAACGGGTTGAACAAGCCGACTACTGACTTGATATCGACTACGGCAATGGCGGGTCTAGGTTCTACTTTTTCTCGATAGATGACTGATGAAGCGGCCAGATTCATGTAAAGCTGGCTGATCATTTGTTCGACATCTGTATCCGGTAACATCGGCGGCAATAATACAGCAAATTCATCGCTACCTATTCTGGCGACATCAATAGCGTTGGAAGTCTCTGCAAAATATTGTAAACGTCTTGCCGTCTCAATTAATAAGGCGTCACCTTGTTCATGGCCATGAGTATCGTTAAAACGCTTGAAGCCTAATAAATCAATAAGAATTAATGTACCTTCAGTAGCGCTATCTAGAATGGGGGTAAAATGGCTACGATTGTGTAGTCCTGTTAATGAACAATGCCATGCCAAACGCTCTAATTCGGCTTTGTGTAAATATTCTGCGGAATTATCGTAACTAGACACAAGCGCATAATGCTTACCTTGTTCCGTTACAAACGGCGTAACATGATAATTTATCCAATATTCACTACCGTCAATTCGCGCCAATTTAAGGTCGCCTTTAACGATCTCGCTATTACGTAATTTATTGATAACCTGGTCAAGCAGTTGTGGCGTATGCCTAAACACATCGAGGTTTGAAGCACTATGATGTTCAACCGAAGAACGGGGTAACCCGGTCATTTTTTCGTGGGCACTGTTAACATACTCAATAATACGACTATCGGTATTCACCAGCATGACAACATGTTCTGATTGCTCGGTAGCATTTCGCAACATATAAACTTGTTCATTGCGATCATAGGTATAGCGCGTAGATAACGTTAACGCCAATTGATCAGCACATTGAATAGCAAACTGAATATCAGATTTTATCCAACGGGCCTCTTCACAGCTTTCCACCGACAAAATGCCCTCTATATGGCCATTTATTCGGATGGCAATATCGATACTGGTGGCAATGTTGTGGTGTTGGTAGTACTCAGAAAATGTTTGAACTAAATTTATATGCGTGCTGTCGGTGGATAAAATATATCGATGGGAACGTAACTCATTAAAATATTGAGGGTCAATGGTCATTTGTCTCAAATGAGATAAATGACTCAGTTTGTCGTTAACCTTGCTTGCGACTAAAGTATGCTCACAGATAAAATCGTCATCGTCAGCAAAGCCGTTACTATCGTTTTTATTTCTCAATGACCAAACAGATACAAATGACGCAGCGAAATATTCTCGCAGCTGTTGGCATACCAACTCTGCGGTTTTTTTGAAATCACCTTGTTGTTTAGCACTGGAATTTACAATTAATTCCAATAAATGCTGTTGCTCTTTTCGATTCATTTACATTCCGAAAAAATGGCTTCATCACTCTAAATCTTTAACATTATTAACTCAGTACACTTATTATTATTTTCTGATATTCACAGCGTGAGTCAACATATAACAGCAATGCACCGGGAGCGAAACTCGCGTTAAAAACATTTAGAATATTAGATTAGCATAAGCTACTATACCTTTAGTTAAGTAAAGCAGATTACACCCGATACTCTAAAACAGCAATCCTTTGGTAATATATTGTTACGCTTAATTAGGATTGTTGACACACGATGCTCACTCCCATAAAAAGTGTTTAACAACAAACACGTAACACGTTTTTATTTTCATTACAAAGTGCCATAAATCTAAAGTTGATTTTCAAGTTGAAAAATCATCTTCTCCACGCTATAAGCGAAATCAAGCTTCAAAGCAATAGTGTTATCCTCATCAACAATCTCAGCTTTTGTATCAGTAAAACGTTGTTGTGCTATTTGCTGCATAGCTTGTGCTTGCAACAATGCATCGTCACCGACAAAACTAAGCATCAATAAAGTATCTTCTGCTTCAACGACGGCACCAATATCAACATAACTACCACATTCCGCACAGGTGTCATTGACATTACCTTGTTGCTGTTTAATTTTCTCAATCATTACTCACCCCATCAGTTTGTTTAACGTCGAACCACAAATATAACCCAATTTTGGCTGAATTTTATTTGCCATGCTCACAATTACCAAAAATATTCACTCTATACTATCTAAGAGTAACAGCACCGTATTAACCCTAAGCAGTTAAGCCAACTGTAATGATAAGGTATTTGAAATCTTACGTTGTGTATTGAGCTGATCCAGAAAATGCATCTCTTCTATTGGAGTATGTTGTTGGTAAGCATTAATGGCTTTATTTTTAGTCAGGTAATCACAGTTACTTAAGACTTCAACCATCGCATCTGGTTGAGAGCCTCTAATCACAAGCGCTTCTGGCGTTAATGCTTGTTGAAGTTGAAACTGCCTTGCCCCTTGCTGCTGAAACACAATAGCGTTATCGATAGTGTCCGGGTGGACTGATATATCATCAACCAGTAATTGCGCTGGCGGTACCGCAAACTGTCTTCGTAGCTTTTGCGTGCTCTCTATATCATTATCCAATTGAAATTGAGCCATATCAACGGCATCAACCGACAACATAGCCAATAGCAAACCAAATTCACCGCGACGATTATGTTCAATCGCGACGTTTAATCGGTTCCCTATTTGTAATTCATTGACTAATGTTGATTCAATTTGCATATAAAAACATCACTACTATTGCTCGATGCTAATTTATCGACCAAACAGTCATAAACTTTAGCAATATATTCAATTTTACACTTTACATATAAAAGGTTTCTGACTACTATGGCGGCCGCAATTGAGGAGGGGTTCCCGAGTGGCCAAAGGGATCAGACTGTAAATCTGACGGCTCAGCCTTCGAAGGTTCGAATCCTTCTCC